>CALEZK010000023.1 GCA_937928585.1 uncultured bacterium
TCTCGGCCGCCACCGCCAATGCCAAAGCTACGTCGCACGGGGCAACTCGCGATAACTTGCTCTTCCAATTGCCCATATCGTGTAGTATGACGGCGCTGCCGGGCAGTGGGGGAAGGCGCGGTGGCGTGGGCAATCGGGTTCCTGGGGCGTCTTCGCGCGCATGCATTCGCGCGCAACGACTGGAGGGGGTGTCATGAAACTATCGCAACCAATCGTCGCGGTGCTCGCCGTCGCAGTGCTCAGTTGGACGTCACGCGCAGAGGAGCTGAAACCCAAATCGCCGCTGCATCGCGGGACCATACATCCATCGTTGGTATACCTCCAACCTAACGCCGAACAGTCCTTCAAAGTAGTCCTGATCGCAACGCGGCTCATGGCCGCCGCCGCGCCCAAGCAGGTTACCTGGAGCGTCAACGACATTGTCGGCGGAAACGACACAATCGGCACCATCGACGCCAACGGACGCTACCGCGCGCCCGCCGTTGCACCGAAGCCGCGTGAAATACACATCGTGGCCGAAGCGCCGGAATCCGCAAACCGCTACCTCTTCGCAACCGTAATCATCGGCAAGGAACCGCCGGTCTATCGCGGCGTGCACACATGGTCCGAACCGGTCGTCAACACCGACACCGGCCGCTCCGAACACATGCTCGACCCGCACGGCATCGCAATCGACGCGGACGGAAACCTGCTCATCGCCGATCAGCGCGGCAGCAAAGTCGTTCGCTTCACCAAGAAAGGCGAATACCTCGGCGAACTCGGCCGCGGCACCGGCAGTGAAGAAGGCCAATTCACCGAACCGCGCATCGTCGAAGTCGCCAAAGACGGCCGCATCTTCGTGTCCGACAGCAAAGGCGATCGCCCGCGCATCCAGATCTTCAGCGCAAAAGGAGAGTTCCTCAAAATCTTCGCGGAAAAAGGGCGGCCGGAAGGCATGCTCCTGCGATGCCACGGCATGGCGTTCAATTCAAAAGGCCAACTCTTCGCCACCGACGTCGACAACATGCGCGTCAACGTCTACGACCCACAGGGAGAATTCCTGTATCAATGGGGCGAAGAAGGCATCCTCCCTGGGCAGATGAACGCGCCCCACGGCATCTTCGTCGATCGCAACAGCGACGTCTTCATCGCCGGATACTACGGGCCCACGCAAAAGTACGACGCGCAAGGCAACTACGTGCTCGCATTTGCCCACGGCGATCCGCCCGACGGCCCCGTCTACTTTCACAACGTCACCGGCGACAAATGGGGCAACGTATACTGCATGGTCCGCACAAAAGCCGGATATCAAGGCGCGATAGCGAAAGCCGGCGCGGTAGACGTAAGCATCGCGAAATACAACAACAACGGCGACTACATCACAAGCTGGGCCTTCTCCACCCCAGAACACGAAGAAACCACCTGCACCGTCGACGCCGACGGAAAAGTCTACGCACTCTTCACCAGCAAAACCGAACTCGGCGTGGAAACCTTCGAAGAAGAATAAAAAAACGCGCTAACCGAAAACGCACCGCGAACGCCGCGACAAGAGTTTCTCGATGCCCTTGTACGCCTATGTCTATACGCCTTACATGCCTCGGAAAACGAGTTCGTGAAGTGCATACAGCGTATTCGGAATCGATTCCCTGTTTTTCCCTACGCGCCTATCGCGTATACTCCTCACCTCACTATCTTGGGGGTGTCATAAGCTTCGCGGGATTGAATTACAAGGGGAACCCTGCGTGGAAGGCGAACAACCGTCGAGCATCGAGAAAGTCGACGGGCACAATACGCACGGAAGGTTCCGCGCGTTCATGGTCAACGCGCTGTTGATGCTGGTGGCGCTGGGCGGCACGCTTGCCGCTGCCGAGGCCTACCTGCGGTACACCAACTTCATGGCCGCCGATTATTCGCACAACATGGTCATGTCCGCCGTTTGGACCGATGCCGATCAGTTGCTCGCGTTCGTGCGCAAGCCGAATCTCACCTGGACGCGCCCCTCATACACCGATGAATTCGCGCCCGTCGTCACCTACAGCACCGACGCCAACGGTTTCCGAAACCCGCCGGACATCGACACCGCCGACATCGCCTTCATCGGCGATTCCTTCACCGAAGCGGGAACGATACCCTACGAAAAAACCTTTGCGCGTCTGGTCGAATCGGAGTTGGGCAAACGCGTTGTAAACCTTGGTCGTGGCGGCTATGGTCCGCCGCAGGAACTCGCCGTGCTGTGGAAATACGCGCTGCCCTACAAACCAAAGACGATCGTATGGACGCTGTTTGAAGGAAACGACATCCGCGACTCCGACGCCTACTACAACGGCGGCTTCAAAGAAGTGACGCTGCCTGCAAGAACCAACTGGTCGCGCATGGGCACAATCCTGTTCGACGACATAGAACTCCACGAACTCGCGCCGCCGCCCAACGGCGACGATTGGTACTACCGCGCCGCGCCCTTTCTGAATCTGCCGGAACGATTCGCCCAACGCCACATCGTCGGCGATAACCTGATTCGAAACGGCGATTTCAGCAAAGACCTGCGGGAAAACCAGTGGCAGATTGTTCCCGCATTGCGCGGCTCCGTTCAGCAAGTGCCCACAAAGCGCGAACGTAAGAATGGGCGCGCGCTGCAAGTGCAGGTTCCCGCATGGATGAACGTCGGCATCGCGCAAGTGCCAAAGAACCTGAAGCCTTCGACACCATATCTGCTCACCGGAAAAATTCGTACCGAAAACGTGCTCGGTCCGGCCCGGCTGGAGGTGCAGCAATGGGAAGGCAAGAAAACGTCGCTGCTGCGATTCACCCCCGGTGTACCCACAACCCGCGACTGGACGGATCTGAGCCTCGTATTCACAACGCCGGAAAAAGTGGGGGATGTGCGCATCGTGTTGCGACGCCCCGCGCGACCGCCCCAACCGCCGAAAGGCATCAAACGCCTGAAGCTCGCGCAGCTAGTCGACGTCGCGGTAAACCAGCGCGCCCGATTGCGCGCGCGCTGGGGATTAATCGGCACCTTCGATTCCGCGGAACACGGCCCCACCGAAGTTGGATTTGATTACAAGTACGCGCCGGACATCGATACATCAAGTCCTCACGGTTGGAAAGTCACCGAAGAAATGCTGCACAGAGGCCACGACCTCTGCGCCGAAAACGGCATCCAGCTCCTGGTCGTCTACCTGCCGATAGCCCTGCGCGTGCACGGTCCGCACACAAGATTCGATGAAGACGCCCCACTGACGGACTATGTGCCCGGCGGCGACTGGAACACCCCAGACGAATTTGCTGCGCGCGTTGCAGCGCTCTGCGCGGAACGTTCCATTCCGTTTATCGATGCCACCGTGCCACTGCGCGACGCCGCGGGCCAACGTGAGTTTGTCTACGCGCCGCGCTACGATTCGCATCTGTACTTTCGCGGACACGAAGTCGTCGCGGAACTCATCGCCAACGCCTTGGCCAAGCAACAAGAGTTGTAACGCGCAATGATCCGTCAGAAGCAAAAGAACTGCGCAACATGCAGCAAAGGATATCCTGGATAATGCGATGGTTCGCTCGAGTGCTCTTGCTTATAAGTACGATGACCTGCGGTTGTATGCAGCCCGGCGCCGCCCCCGCGAACCAAAACCCCGAAATGGCCTATGCCAGTGTGGATACGCAAGGTACGATGCGTCTTGCGCAATTAGCGCTGGAAGCACAACGCGCCACGGCGGAACCACTCGAAATCAGCGGATTCTGGTTCAAAACCAAACGGTCAACGCGCGCACAAGGCCAGGTATTCACACACCTGACCGGAACAATCTCGCCGGCCGTTGCCCATTACTACACCGAATGCCGCGTCCGGCTCACATCGCCGCATGCCGGGCAGTTCGCGTTCATCTGGCAGAACGCCATCGAACCCGACATTTCCGAAAACCCCGGCATACCATTCACCGTCGTTGCCGATGAAGAAGTGCGAGAGTACACCATCGCGCTGCGCGGAAAGAGCGCCGCCGCATGGACTGGATCGATCACCCAGGTTGGCATCACCGGACCGGGTAAGGGTTTTAAAGTCGAATCGATCACGCTCGCGAACGCGGTTTCACATGCACCAGATCGCATCACACTTGGCAATGTCACGATGGAAACCATGATGCCCAACCCCATGCGGTGGACAGTCACGGTGGAGCCGGGCGCGCAATTCGAAACGCACGTTGCATTGCTCGATCCGCCGTCCGTGCAGCCTAACGGCGCGGTCTTCCGCGTTCTCGCCCAGGAAACCGGAAAACCCGCCGTCACCTTGCTGGAAAAGGAAATCGACACGCTTTCGCGCGAAAAGTGGCACGCGCTCCACGCGCCGCTGCAGCCATACGAAGGCACTACCATCGATCTCCTATTCGAATTGGATCCAATGCAGTCCGCCCGCGGCGATTACGCACTATGGGGCAATCCAACAATCAGCGGCAAAACAAAACAGCCGCGGACGCCCATCATCTTGATCTCGTGCGACACCATGCGCGCGGATCACCTCTCGTGCTACGGCTATGCGCGCGAAACCTCGCCCAATCTCGATGCCTTCGCGAAGGAAGCCGTGTTGTTCGAAAACGCAATCACGCCCGAAACGTGGACCCTGACCGCCCACACAACGATGTTGACCGGACTATACCCAACGCGCCATCGCGTGAACGCAAGCACCAACCTCGCCGAATCCGTGCAAACACTGCCGGAAACACTGTTGGACGCCGGCTATCGCACCGCGGCCTTCACGGGATATCGACTATGGATGATGCCCACAAGCGGACTCGCCCATGGATTTGAAAAGTATGCAACGCCGCCATTGGTTCGCGACATGATTGAAACGCGGGTCTTGGTTGATTCATGGCTCGATGCGCGCAAAAGCGAGCCATTCTTTCTTTTTTTCCACAACTACGACTTGCACAGCAAGTTTGGCAAGGCGCAGTGCGAGAATTGCACGCTCCCATACTATCCGCCCCCAAACGCACCGCTCCATTTCGCATCGAACTTTCAGGAACCGGCAGGCCTTCGCGAGCGCAGCAGCCCAAGCCCCACGGATATCCTCATCGCCGCATGCGGAAATCCCGGCGTGCTATCGCCCCACGATCTCGAATACAT
>CALEZK010000024.1 GCA_937928585.1 uncultured bacterium
TGGGAGCAGGGCCCCTCATCGCGGGAAAGCAAGGGTGCCGTGTTCGATTCGTGGGAAGCCTTGTATACCGAGATGGTATCACCATGATTGAAATGAATGATCCGGATTCCCTATTCGTCGAAACGAAACATGACTCGCTGGAAAAATCCAGTCGCGCACTTCGGCTGGGTCATGTTACCCTCTCAGGGGAATTGGTGGACACCAAATGCTACTTCGGCGTTATGCGCCCGGCAACGGGAAAAGTGCATCGGGCCTGCGCGATACGTTGTCTGGACGGTGGCGTGCCGCCGGGTTTGCTTGTTCGCTCGCAGGACGGCGCAAGTCAGATAGTCCTTCTGGCTGGCGAGGAAGGGGCTTCGCTCCAGTTTGATGTGCAATGGGCGGCGCTTAGCGTAAGAGCGACCGGCCTGCTTGAGTTTCATGATGGCGTGTATGTCCTGCGCACGGGCGCACTAGCGCTGATCGACGATTTGGAACAGGGAATGGAGCGCGCTTCCGGATATCCGATAGCGCGCAAGGGGGATACATGATAAATACTGACGTCGCAATCGCACCATCGATCGAAGGCTGCATTGTTGCCTCTGTACGGTGTCTCGAGTTGGCGTCCCGGTTCGTGGAAAGCGGCGGTGCGTTCAGCGCGATAGGCCCACATTTGCGTCACTGCCTGGACCATATCTCGTGTTTTGCAAAAGGACTGCCCACAGGCGTGATCGAATACGACGCGCGCGAGCGGGATCCAAGAATGGAATCGGAGTTCAAATATTTTCACGATGCATGCAAGGCAAGCATCGACATGCTCGCAACATTGGACGCCGCGGCTCTCACCCGCGTTGTCCATGTGCGCCAGATTCCCGCGCCGGGTCGCGCACAAGTTACCGTACAAAGCAGCGTTGAACGCGAACTCTTGTTTTTGTCCGGCCACACTGTTCACCACTGTGCAATCATCACGCAGATCGCGCAAGCAAACGGCATTGCGTTATGCGCAGATCATGCGGTGGCGTTTTCCACCGCAGCGCATTTTTCACGGACGACGGACCGCTAAATCATTAACTGAAACTTCAATGTGCACGGTAACCGTAAATCGCACTGCGACCCAATTGCTTGTCACCATGAATCGCGATGAATCGCGCATGCGCGGCGCAGAGTTGCCGCCCTCGGTAAACTGCGAAGGGCAATTCCAATGGCTTGGGCCCCGCGATGTTCAAAGCGGGGGCACCTGGATCGCGGTGAACAATCATGGCGTTGTCGCGTGTCTGCTGAACGGCTACTTGCCCGAGGTTAAACACCCACCATCGGTGAACGTGCCCCGGTCGCGCGGCGGGATCGTGCCGTGGCTAATGGCGCAAGGCAGCGCGGATGCCATGCGCGAAGCGCTTGCCGCCACGTTCGATCCGCGAGCGTTCGCGTCATTTACGGTTGTCGTCGCGGATTGCTCCGGGGTTTTCGAGGCGAACTGGCGCGGCAAAGATGGGTTGCAGTTTACCCAACACGAAACTGCATGGACGATGTTCACTTCATCATCCTGGAATACCGCAGAAGTCATTGCCTGGCGCTATCGGGCTTTTGCGGAATGGATGACCAATGGCGCGGTCTTCGATGGCGACGTGCCTTCCCTGCATATGCTTCAGCCCGATGGCCTCGCGGAATGGTCACCGTTGATGGACCGTGATCGCTCAACCACCCACAGCCTGACGCAGGTTGTCATTTCAAACAGCGACACCAATGCAGCAATGCGGTACTGGCCAAGATCTGCCATCAACGCGCGCGGGCAGGCAGTGGTTGCGCGAATAGGCCTGCACGCCGTGACGAGCCTTAGTCATGATTGAGTGGATTGCGCAGAGCCTGCAACAACTCTCCGGGTCGCCTTGGCTGCAAGGTATTGTGGCCGCGCTTGCGACTTTTGTGTTGGAGGATCCAACGACCATCACATGCGGCGTGCTCGTGGCCGAGGGGCGCATGGCGTTCCTCACCGCGTTTGTGGGTCTCACCTTGGGAATAGCGCTTGGCGATCTTGGCTTATACGCAATCGGCAGATTCGCGGGTCCGTTGGCCAAGCGTTGGGGATGGCTAAGTGACGACAAGCTGAGTCGTGTTCAGCATTGGTTTGACCGAAACATTGTGCTCGCTGTGATTGCATCGCGGTTCCTGCCCGGTACGCGATTGCCAACCTATGTCGGTGCCGGGGTTTTTCAGGCGTCGCCAGTCCGCTTCGTGTGCGCGGCACTGGTCGCATCCTTGGTTTGGACGCTCATCCTGCTCAGCGCAACCGTAAAACTGGGCGAGGCGGTGCTGCCGTACCTTGGCAAGTATCGTTGGCCTGCTGTAATCGTCTTCATTCTCTTCATTATCGTGGCACAACGCCAGGCGGCCAAGCGTATTGGCAATTCAAGTTCGGGTAAACCAGTGGTATCCACGTTTGAGTTCTGGCATCCCGCCGTCTTTTACTTCCCCGTCGGCCTGTACTACGCCTGGCTTGCCATACGGTTCCGCGGAATCACGCTTCCAACCGCATCCAATCCCTCAATATATTCCGGCGGACTCATCAGGGAATCGAAGTCCCAGATTCTCTCCCTCGTCGGCGCGGATCAACAACATTATGTTGGACGCTACTGTACCTTTTCGCGGGCCGAGCGCCTTTTGCCGCTGCACGAGGCAACACGCGCGGCGAAGGACACCATCGAAGTTGCCAAGCTCGCATATCCCCTGGTAGCAAAGCCGGATCAGGGACAACGCGGTGCAGGCGTTCAACGCATTTTCAATGACGTTGACCTTCAAAACTATCTGGACGCATTCCCGGAAGGCGCGGACATAGTCTTTCAGGAACTAATCGATTATCCCCACGAAGCCGGCGTGATGTATTGCTGCCATCCGGCGACCCGTGACCCACAGATCATTTCCATCACGATCAAAGAGTTTCCGGAACTCATCGGCGATGGGGTGCGCACCGTGCGAGAACTCATTCAGGCAGATCCGCGCGCGCGAATCCTTCAACATGTCTATTGCCGCAGGCACGCCGACAAACTCGAGCACGTACCGGAGAATGGCGAACGTTTTCCCCTCGTGTTCGCCGGTAATCACGCGCAAGGAACCATTTTCAAGGACGGCACGCACCTCGTCACTCCTCAACTGCTGGAGCGCCTCCATGAGATTTCGTCGTCGATGCCCGATTTCTACTTTGGGCGCTTCGATATTCGCTACCGCGATCTTGAAAGTTTCCTGCTCGGCGAAAACTTGCGCATCGTTGAGATTAATGGAGCCGGCGCCGAATCCACCCATATATGGGACGCGACCATGACGCTGGATCGGGCCTACCGTGCGCTGTTCAGGCAGTGGCGGCTGCTCTTCGAGATTGGCGCGGCCAATCGCGCCCGAGGTGTCCGCCCGCTCGGGCCGATACAGGTGCTTCGGGATTGTTGGTCTTACCGCGCGCTATCCCGGGATTACCCCATGACGCATTAGGGTTCACACGAATCGCTAACGTTCGTGTGTTAGATGGTCTACAATTTACTTGACTCGAATCTGGGCGTTCGACGGCACCAGGAGCCGGGGAAGGTGGCAAGATGAGCGAGATACTCGCAGACGCGATGGTTATCGACGATGCGCAGCGCGCGCCGCTTCGTATCGCAACGTTGCATTCGGCTGGCGATCTCAAGTCCCGCTGGAACCAGGCAGATTTGCTCGTTCCGGAAGACAGACAAGGCTCGAATTATGTGGCCGGTTTTGCAAACTCGGATCGCTGCGTCGATCTCGCGCTACGTCTCCGATACGAAGTGTTCAATGTCGAGTTGGGCGAAGGGCTGGCGCAATCTTCCGTTACCGGCCACGATCGCGACGAGTTTGACGAACAAATGACGCACATCGTCCTGTATCACAATCCGACCGGGCGTATTGTCGGCACCTATCGCACCCAGACCATCGACCACGCCTTTCGGAACAAGGGAATCTATGCCTCGCAATTGTTTCAGTTGGGCCCAATCGAACCATATTTCCCGAAGACGATCGAATTAGGGCGCGCCTGCCTCGCGCAGGATCACCGCAGCCTTCAGGCGATTCTCGCCTTATGGACTGGTATTGGCGATTTCATGAACCTGTTCGATCAGAAATATCTCTTTGGGTGCTGCTCGTTGACCACGCAAGATCCCGACGACGGATGGCGCGCGATGAAGACTATTCGTGCAAAAGGTCATCTCCACCCGGAGCTGTTCGTCAGTGCTCAACCCACACACAAATGCGGGCTACCTACGCGCGAGTTCGATGCCGACTTGGGTCCCGCCATCCGCTTGCCAAAACTGTTCCGCACCTACATGGGGCTATGTGCAAAAGTCGTCTCCGAGCCAGCCATTGACCGCGATTTTGGAACGGTAGACTTTTTGATCCTCATGAATGGCAAACAAGTTAATCTCTCAAAGTTGGACATCATCAAGTGACTTCGCCCATGGCGGACGCGTCGGCCGAAAGGCGCGCGCGGTCGCAGCCCCTTCGCGCGGCTTGGCGCACGGGTAAAGTGTTTGCTGGAAGCTGCGTCTTTCTCCTGGTCTGGATTGTCGTGAAGAGCACGGCGCGTTCGCGCCATCACCTCTATGAATTGGCAGCGCGATGGACCGGATATTGGGCGCGATACTGCTGTCGCGCAGCCGGCTTTCGTGTTCGGATGATTGGGGCGCTGCCAACGCCGGGAACTTTTCTTGCCCCAAACCATCTCGGATATGCGGACGTCCTCGCGATTGGCAGCGCGGTGCCATGTTTTTTCGTGGCGAAACTCGATGTCGAGACCTGGCCATTCATCGGGACGCTGTTCAAAATCTCGCATAATATCGGCGTGCCGCGCGCGCGCGTAAAGGCCCTTGTAACCGCCACAAAGGAAATTGAACATCGCCTTCTCGCCGGTCAGTCGGTTTGTGTTTTCCTCGAAGGTACTTCTAGCGGAGGAAATCGCCTGCTGCCGTTCTACCCGCCGCTCGTGCAACCCGCAATCGATGCATCGGCTGCCGTCTGCCCTGTGGCGATCCGATGGACTTCAATAGATTCAGCGGTCGATATCAGCGAAGATCTTGCGTATTGGAGGCCGGAGCATACCTTCGCTCCTCACGCGTGGCGGTTGCTTGGACTTTCCGGCATGACCGCCGAGATTCAGTTCGGTCAGCCCATCCATTCGGAGGGGCATACACGAAAAACCTTGGCAACAGCTGCGCAAGTAGCGGTCGGGGAAATGCTCGGCATGCACGTTGAAAAGGATATCCCCGCGAACGCCGCAGCGGACTAAACGAAGAACGGATTGAATCGACGTTCCACGGCTACGGTGGAAGCGGGACCGTGCCCAGGGTGCACGATGGTGTCCGGTGGTAGCGAGAGTATATGTTCGCGAACCGCGGCGATCTGCATATCATAGTTCTCCTGCGACGAAGTCCCGCCAACCGATCCGGCGAACAGGGCGTCGCCGGTGAACACGTGACCTGGAAAGTACAGGCACAGGGCAATCGGCGTATGGCCGGGCGTTGAGTAGATTCTGCCGCAGACGGCCCCGACCTGGATCGTGTCACCATGGCCAACAACGCGCGCGTCGCACCCGCCAATTGGCGAAGTGCCCGCAATTATCGCTGCGCCAAATGCGTCGGCGAATTGCGCCAGACCTTCAACATGATCATAGTGATCGTGCGTGATAAATATCGTCTTGAGTTTAAGCGCTCGTTCGCGGAGATACGCGACAATTCGATCATCAAAATCCCCCGCATCGATCAACACTGCTTCATGTGTCTGCTCGCACGCCGCGATGTGCGCATTGACTTCAATGACGTTAAGTGGAAACTGTTTGACGATCATCGAATTATGCCGCCCAGTTTTGCGCCGTCAAAATTGGCTTCGCCTTCTGAACCGCGAAAGTCCGCACCCGAAAGGTTCGCGCGTCGAAAAATGGCCCGCGTTATCTCCGCGTTTCGAAAGGATGCGCTCCGAAAATCGGCGTTCCCCGGGCGCGCGAGAAAAAGTTCCGCGCTGTTGAATCGAGCCTCGGGTCCCTGCGCGCCGACGAGATTTGTCCGTCGCATGTTCGCGCCGGTGAAATTGGAATGCGAAAGATTGGCGCCCCCAAAAACGGCAAACTCGCAATTGCTGCCGGAAAGATCAGCATTGCTCAAATCCGCTTCGTCCAGAAGTGCTCCTCGCAAATCTGCATCCCGAAGATTTGCTCCGCGAAGCGAAACGTGGGAGAGACGGGCCTCGCGCAAATCGGCCCCGCTAAGATCACAATCCGAAAAGTCCAAACCGCGAAAATCCGCATTCGCGCCCTGGCCACTTCGAATTAGTGCGATGGCCGCGTCACGATTCATTTTAGGCTCTTCCACGAATTAAAACTCGTCAAGCTCG
Source organism: uncultured bacterium (assembly GCA_937928585.1). GTDB lineage: Bacteria > Hydrogenedentota > Hydrogenedentia > Hydrogenedentales > SLHB01 > JABWCD01. The sequence continues at coordinate 6,364 of CALEZK010000024.1, forward strand.
GTCACCTTCTGTTCTATCCAATCGCCGTAATACGCAGTTTCCTTGATCGCCGCCTTGATTTCCGCTTTGGTAACTTCGGACGACAGAAAACAAGTCGACAACACGAACCTTTCATCGTCGCCGCTTTTTGACAGCGCAATCGCCCCTTGAATCAATTTCATGTTCGCGCGAAGCGCCCACGCGTACGATTTCTCGTCGGCTTTGCCGCACACCGTATATATTTGAATGAGCTTGATGCCGTCCGCGCGCTGAAACTCTCTGACGTGCACGGTCTGGCCGCGCCCGTTCTTCAGTGTGACACGGACCACGTAACTGTCGTCGTTCTGCTCGACATCCCGCACGCCCGGTTTTGCGCAAGCCTTGACCAGTTCATCCAGCCCGTACGCGCGTGGCTCAAGAATGGGTTTGACCCCCTGCAAGATTGCCGCGGCTTTCCCCAGCGCTTCGTCGACAGTCCGTCGAACGTCGACGTCCATTTCGTCGCTCGATTCCTGGAGTGCGTTCAAAGCCCTGCCCGCGACCTTGCCCAGAAACTCGCTGGCGTCGCGGCGAGTCACCCATCCAGCTTTGGTGTCTTTAAGTTTCTGGATGGCGTCGTCGATCTCTTCCATCATCGTTGCTAACCCCTTTGCACCCAAGTAATTCTATCGCATGCGGATTGCCGCCGCCACTACCGCGAGAAATGAGGCACCCAATCGATGGTAGAATCAAAGGCATGATTCGCTATCTTACACTTTTCGTCATCCTCGTCGGGTTGAGCGCCTCGGCCCAGCAGTCGGCCTACCAACTGTACACCGCGCAGATCGAGGCCCTGCAGCGTGATGGTGAGCACATCGTGCGGGAGTTTGGTCGCGATGCCTTGATTGATCGGTATCGCGCGCTCATTGATGCGAATCCTGGCCTTGCAAACAACATTCAGCTCGAAACGCAGATCGCGATGCTGTATGAGTCGGACTTCAGTGATCGTGGCGAACCTCCCAACTATCAGGCTGCCTACGAAACCTATCAGCAAATCGTCGAGAACTATGATCCCAGTCATCCGTATATGCTTACGGTGCGCAAGCTAACCGCGAAAAGCGCAGTCGATTTGGATCCCGATGCCGCACGTAGTTTGTATGAAGACATCATCACCGACTACCCCGAGGAAGACGCCGCCGTCGTGGAAAGTCACTATGCATTGGCCAAACTCGCGGAGTCGCAGGGCGACACAGAATCGGCCATGCATCATTACAATCAGGTCCTCGGATACACGCCTTCCGGCGAGCCAATGTCCGAAGCCGAACTGGCACGAATCGACGCGTTCCAGACCAATACAATTGCGAATGCTTTGACAAGCGCCATCAAGGGTCACAATACGCCCCAGGATCGCATGAAGGCTCTGAAGAAATACGTCGAAAAACACCAGGACATGCTCGCCGCCCATGCCGACCTTGTTCAGCGGTTCGCGCAGTCTGTCGGCGGAGGTTCGGGTGCGGATTCTGACAATCAAGCAGGCGCGGCATCACTGGAAGGGGTCCTGGCCTCGCTCAAGAAAAACCTGAAGGAAGTACAGGAGCGCAGTCGCGTCCGGGAACTTCGCGAGCAAAGCACGTCGGAACGCAAGGTTGCCGACGCGTCGGCAAGCACCTCTCCAATGCAGACGGCGCTTGCAGCGGGGAACTACCCAGTTCACCCCGAGGGTACGCTGACCGGAGAAGATGACCGGGGAAGTGCGGCAAAGACCAGTGCCACTTTCCGCCTAACCGTGATGCTTGCGGCAGTCGCTGTTATGGGCTTGGGCAGCTTTCTGGTCGTCTTAGCCAGGCGCGCCAGCCACTGATAT
>CALEZK010000025.1 GCA_937928585.1 uncultured bacterium
GAGTCCAACTGCGCAGGATCGTAGTGCTCCACGTTGCGCACTTCGTATGCCATCCACGCGCGACTTTTTGCTTCAGTGTCATAAAACAACACGGCACCTGTTGGAAACACTTGCTCAATTTTCAGGATTTCTCGAATCGGCGCAAACGGTCCCTGGATATCCTCCTGTCGCAATAGGAGCAGTGGCGTACCCGAGCGCCGGAATATCATTGGGTCTGTTGCGGCGTGCGCTGCGAAATCCTGTTGGTGTTTCAACAGGATGCCCCCGGTACCAAACAACTGCGGAATACCGTTGCCTGCAAGCGGCCACTGCCCGAGGGCGCTGCTCCCCGATACGCGGTTACCCGTCTTGGCCAGCATCGATACGAAAGGCGTTTCCGGAAACACCAAGGCTCTTGGAGTCGCGGGAATACTGGGCGAGAAGGTGAAGACAAGGTCAGCCACAATGATAATGGTGAACGCGTATCCCGCCCGGCGTGCCGACGGATGCAACACAGTTGCCGCAAGAGATGCCAGCACGAGAACCACCAGGGTCGCTGCAATTGCCATTGCCCACCAAGGTCCGGCAAACATGCCTTCGTGGAGTCCTGGCCACGCCGTCGGCAATACAAGGAGACCAAGTGTTAACGGGCATAACACGAGAAAGCGCTTCACGGTTCTGACGATCTCATCAACACCCAACCGGTTCCATTCGTCTGCGGTAAACGCGCCGACCATCCCGAGTCCGAAAGCATTGAACAGAAAAAAATGCTCCGGGTTCAGCGAAATAAGCGCGGGCAGTGCCTTCGCTATCGGAAGCCAAAAATAGCCGGCAAGATTATTCACAACAAGCAATACGAGAATTGATTCGCACCGATTCCGCGTTTGTTTTTCCGCGAATGATCGCAAGGCCAGCCACGCAGGAAGCAGGAGGACCAGTGCAATTCCGACGTGAAACGCTGTAGCCGCATTAGACGCAAGCTTGGAATAGGGAATGAGCCAGCCAGACAATCCTGAAGGACTTGGAACGACCCGTGCCGGAACGTCCGCGCTTTCGACGGCGAATCGGGCGAACTCGGTGTACGGCAGCCATTGAATGCAGGTTGCGCCAATCGCAAGGAGCGATGCCACGATGAATGCAGTCAAAGTCAGCGCACCCGGCGCGGGACCTTGCCATTCCTGCGCTGTTCGCAGGAGCAGGTAGCAGAGTGCCACGGCAAACAACACCACAAACGCTTCAGGTTCGCCGCCCAATAGCATTGCGGTCAAGACGACAACGCCACCCGGCCACGTGCGGAAATCTCCCAAGGCAAGGCGTTCGCAAAACAGAATAAGCAGCGGCAACCAAGGCAAGACATCCGAGATTGGAAACGACGACCAGACGATCAAGGGTCCGCAGAATTGAAACGACACCGCTGGAATCAATGAAAGGGCAGGTGTGAGCCCAAATCGGCGTGCGGCGTAAAAGGCGAATATTCCGGCGAGCATAATCTTGAGGTAGATCGAAACCGCAAGCGCTGTGAATGTATCTCCCAGGAAGAATGGTAATGTGAAGGGCGACAGGCAGCGTGTGCGCCACGCGGCGAGGAAGGGCTGGCCACCGTATTCTAGCGGGTTCCAAAGTGTCTCGCGTACGCTACCCACTTCGCTTATGAAGCGATACCATGGCAAGTACCGTAGCGTGGCGAGGGTTCCTTGCGCGTCCGATTCCGCGGAATAGCCCGCAGGCCTCGCCTCTTCCCATGGCGTCAGACTGAGCAGCGTCGCCGTATCGATGGCAACGTGCCCTTGTATCGCGCCGGGCAGCAGTAGCAGCAGCGGCGCAAGGCTCAATGCCGCGACGCAGAGTCCGTGCTCAATGGCGTTCCGATAACGAAGTCGCAACGCGTTCTACCTCACTCGTCCGATCGACAGGCGCTCGATAGCCCGCGAGCCGTCACCAATGACAAGCGCACAGCGCGTCGCTATGCCTTCGCCTTGCGGGGAGGCGTGTGAATACCCGCGCCCAGAAAGTCTTCCGCCGCTTCCATCAACGTCTCCGACAGCGTCGGATGCGTGTGAATCGTATGAGCGATGTCAGCCACCGTAGCCTCGAGTTTCATGGCGAGGGCCGCCGATGCAATGAGTTCACCGGCTTCAGCGCCAATGATATGGACCCCCAACAACTCGTCCGTTTCCGCGTCGCCGACAATTTTCACCTGGCCTTCCGTTTCGCCCATCGCGTGCGCGCGACCGCTCGCCATAAAGCTGAATCGGCCAATCTTCACGTCGCGCCCCGATTCGCGCGCCTTTGCCTCGGTAAGGCCGACGCTCGCAACTTCCGGCGCGGTGAATGTGCACGCGGGCAAAACACGATAATCCATCGTTTCGTTGGCACCAGTGGCGTTTGCCGCCGCGACTAGTCCCTCGGCACTTGCGCCATGCGCCAGCATCGTTTTGCCGGTAACATCGCCAATTGCGTAAATTCCAGCCACGTTGGTTTCCATTCGCTCATCAACGGCGATGACCCCGCGGTTCCCAAGAGTCACGCCGGCTTTTGCGACCAGATCCGAATGAAACTTGCGACCTATACTAACCAGCACCAGGTCGGCGTCGATCTCGCCCGCATGCTTGCCTTCCAGTTGCAGATGAACGCCGCTCTTCGAGCGGTCCATTTTCTTGACGGTTGTTTCCGTGCGCACATCAATGCCGCGCTTCTTGAAACTCGCGGCAAGTATCTTCGTGTTTTCTACATCTTCCAATGGCAGGAGACTCGGCATCATTTCCAACAGGGTTACCTTGCTACCGAAAGCATTCCACAAAGAACCGAATTCAGCGCCGATCGCGCCGCCGCCTATGATGGCAACGTGCTTCGGCGCTTCCTCGAGTTCAAGCGCTTCCGTGCTCGTAATGACGCGCTCGCCGTCCGTTTCCAAGCCTGGCAATTGCGCCGAAGAACTGCCTGTCGCCACGATGATGGCGCCGGCGCGTACTTCCGTGTCGTTGACCAGAATGAGCCCGGGACCCGCGACGACTGCCGTTCCTTTGATTACTTCAATCCCATGGCCTTTAAATAAGTTGCGAATGCCGGCCTTGTTCTTTTTGATGACATCGTCTTTGCGCGCGCGCAGCGCCTTAAGATCGACGGCCGCGCCTTGAACTTTCAGGCCAAGTTCTTCTCCGTGCTGAACTTTGCGGTAGAGGTCTGCGGTGTAAATCAACGTCTTTGTTGGAATACATCCCCAATTAAGGCAGACGCCGCCAATTTCGTCTTTTTCAAGTACGATAACTCGTGCGCCGCGCTGTGCCGCGCGAATCGCCGCTACATATCCGCCGGGTCCACTGCCGATTACCGCTACATCACAGGTGTGCATTCCGTGCTCCAACTAAACTGCCGCTTGTTCCAGCAGGTCTTTCAAATGTCCCATGAACTGCGCAGCCAGTGCGCCGTCAATCACCCGATGATCGCTGGAAAGGGTCACCTTCATGATGGGCCGTATGTGCATGCCGCCATCGATTACAACAACGCGATCTTTCATCTGGCCGACTGCAAGGATCGCGCTGTCAGGCTGATTGATAATTGCCGTGAAGTGATCTACGCCAAAACCGCCAAGATTTGAGATGGTGAAAGTATTGCCGGAGTAATCGTCCGGCATGAGTTTGCCCGTTCGCGCTTTCTCTGTAAGCGTTTTGCAATCTTGCGAAATCTCTTGCAGTGTCTTCGCATGGGCGTCGCGCACCACCGGCACAATAAGTCCCGTCGGCAACGCAACCGCGAATCCCAGGTTTACCGTGCCCTGCTCGACAATTGCGTCGTCCGTCCAACGGGCGTTCACTGCCGGAAAGCGGGTGAGCGAAACCGCTGTCGCCCGCATGACGAAGTCGTTATACGAAGGTTTCCATGCGAGACTCGCGCGCATTTTCACGACGTTTGACATGTCTATTTCGACTGTCACGTAGTAGTGCGGCGCGCTGAACAGGCTGTCGGCCATGCGCTGCGCAATAATTCGACGCATGGGTGTAAGCGGGACGCTGCGCGTCTCTCCCGAGGCAATGACGGGCGGCGCGGCCTTTGCGCCCGCAATGTCCGATTTCATGATCTTGCCTTTTGGCCCGCTGCCCGCAATCTTCGAAAGGTCCGCGCCTGTTTGCTCGGCGATGCGCTTTGCCGTTGGCGTTGCTGCGCCCATTCCAGATGCGAACGAAACCACATCCGATTCCATGACACGCCCGCCGGCGCCGGTACCGGGTATGGTGGATGGATTGATATGTAAGGAAGCCGCCTTGTTTCGCGCACGTGGCGAAACAGCACTTGCGAGTGACGCTGTCGCGACCGCTACTGTAGTTGGGACGCTGGGGGAAGTTGCGGTAACCGGGGAAGTTTCCTTGGCCGGTGCAGTCTGCTTTTCGGGCGCGCCGCCAATTCCGTACTTGCTCAAGTCCGGCAAAGCCTCATGAGGTTCGCCCAAGAGCGCGATCACGGTCATAACCGGGACCGTTACATCGGTATCGACGAGTATTTTTCGAAGCGTGCCGGCCGCCGGCGCTTCGCATTCGATTTCTGCCTTGTCGGTCTGTACGGCAAGCAACGGTTCGCCTTTGGCTACGGAGTCGCCCTCGGCTTTCAGCCAACGTACGATTGAAGCCTCTTCGACCGACTGCCCCAACTGGGGGAGCTTTACTTCATGCATCCTGAAATGACCCTTTGGGTTTGTCCAAGTTCTAAAACAGCGCGCGCAAACTCACCGCACCCACTTCTCGCGTTCCAATTGCGACATGCCGGCCGCGATGAGTGTTCCCAATTCCGATTCCGGCTGAATGCCGCAGAACGCGCGCAGAACGGAGG
>CALEZK010000026.1 GCA_937928585.1 uncultured bacterium
ATTCATTTCTAAGAGCATGCACGAGTTTCCGGGATTCCTCGCCCGTGACCCAGCGCGAATCGCCGGTGCGCGTCGCGATTTTCCCGTCCAGCGACATGCCGCATTTGGCGATGACGAAAGGCAGTTTGCGCGTAATGTATTTTTCGAATGCTTCATTTAGCGTTCGCGAATCATCTTCGAGTACGCCGGAATCGACTGCGATGCCCGCGGCGCGCAACGCGGCGATGCCTTTTCCGCTGACGGCGGGGTTCGGGTCTTGCGAGGCAACGACAACGCGCGCGGGCTGGTGCTTAATCAGTAAGTCGGTGCAGGGGGGCGTACGGCCGTGGTGACAGCAGGGTTCTAGGGTGACGTAGACGGTTGCGCCGGAAATGTTGTCGCCGGCAGCATGAATCGCGTTTACTTCCGCATGCGGTTCACCCGCCCGTTCATGAAATCCTTCGCCGATGATCTGACCGTCGCGCACGATGACTGCGCCAACCATTGGATTGGGGCTGGTGCGTCCGCGAGCTTGGACGGCAAGCGCAAGCGCCCGGCGCATGAACTGCCGGTCGATGTCCGCGTTCCTTGCGGATGGTTGCGTGATAGAGGCCATAAAACAAATCGTCCCGTTGGCGAAGCTCACCCTCGGGACGTTCAAGGCTCGAACGAAACAGGCAAATCCCAGTCTCAAGACGTGCGACTGAGGATACCTCTCCGCCGTTGGGTAGACATATGCCTACCGCGCGACGCACAGGTCGAGCCTCACCTTCTTTCATCCGGACTATACCGTCGGCCCCGGAGTTTCACCGGATCCTGCGCCTTTTTTTGACGCTCGCGGGCTTTACCGCCGATCGGGAATTGCACCCTGCCCCGAAGGTGATATGTTGACAATATATTACCAGATACTGCTAAAACGTGTCAATTTGAGCAGTTTTTGCGGAACCGGGAAGCTACTATGGCCATTTCTTCGTGGAGATGAAATCCGCCGACTTCTTAATGAGTTCCTTCAGCGTAGGGAGGTGCACGTCATTGAGGGACTTGATGTAGAGGCAGGATTTGCCGGTCTTAAACTTGCCGAGTTTTTTGAGCAGGTCATCATATTCTTCGAACCCGGCCATGATGTAGAGAGTCAGGCTGTCTTTTCGCGACGAAAAGCCGGTGAGAAACCAATCGCCTTCGCGGCCTGTGGCGTAGACGTAGTGATAGGTTCCGAAACCGACAATGCTTTTTCCCCACATCCTGGGTTTTTCTTTGGTGATGGACTGCATCATTTTGAGGATGGCGTAGGCGTCATTGCGCCTTGCTTCGTTCTCGATGGCATCAAGGTAGTCAGAGGGACTCCCTTCGTTTTGTTTCGTCTTAAGTTCCGCCATGGTCGCGTCAACTGTCGCGCGTCAAAACACGCTTGAGTGTTTCGGGCAGGGCGATAGCCTTGCCCGCGGCGTAGTCGACCCAGGCCATAACCGAAATACCGTCGGCAACAACTTCGTTCGTGCCAGCGCGGAAGAGGTGGTGCTCGAGGGTAAAGCTCTTCGTGCCGACTTTGACACAGTGAATGCCCGCCTCGAGTTCGGCGGGGTAGTGGACTTGTTGCCGGAAGTTGACGGTTGCAGAGACGATGGCGGGAGCGTGGCGTTCATGTTCGCGATGATCGAGTAAACGGACCGATTCGAAGAACTTCATGCGGGCCGTTTCGAAGTAGGTCGAGAACTTTGCGTTGTTAACGTGGCCGTATGCGTCCATATCGCCCCAACGGACGGTGATGGGGACTAGCAATTTGTACGCTGTCCTTACCATCCTATCTCGATTGGCGACTTCATTGTGTCCTTGAGCGCCTAAATCCCGCTACCGCCCAGGTGGATACCGCATTCCTTGTTCGCATCCGGGTCGAGTTGATTGAACCAGCGCCAGCGGCCGGCGCGCTTGTCTTCCCAGGGTTTGGTGGGGGTGGTGCAGATTTTGCACCCGATGCTGGTGTATTCCATGTCGTAGAGTTTGTTGTAGGGGACGTTGTTGGAGCGGATGTATTCCCACACCTGCTCCTCAGTCCAATCCGCGAGGGGATTGAGCTTTAGGACGCGATGCGTTTCCGTCTGGCTGAATTCCGCTTTCGCCAGTTTCTTGCGGAAGTTTGACTGGTCGCGGCGGCGCCCGCCGATGAGTGCATCGACGGTTTCCATCGCGCGCGCGTTGGGCTCGACTTTCCGAATCGTGCAGCAATACTCCTGCTTTTCCTTCGTGTCGAAGAAGAGGAATTCGCCGTGGCGCTCGACCATCTGCTTCACACGCTGCGGATCCGGCTCAAAGCGTTCGATCTTTATCCCATACCGTTTCTCGATGTCATCGATCAGTTGATAGGTCTCGTCCGGCAGGCGCCATGTGTCGACGGTAATGATACGCAACTGCGGCGCGACGCGACTTGCCATGTCGATTTGGACGCAGCCCGTGTTCTGCAGACTCGTTTGCAAGGCACCGCGTTCGCCGTAGGTGTCATAGGTCCACTTGATCATTTCCTCGGGGCCGAGGCCTTCGAGGTACTCAAGCAGATCTGGCTCGGGTAAGGTTGCCATACTATCCCTTAACAACACCTGCAAGGTGTTGTTTTACTCCGTCAACGCCGATGCGGTAGGACCAATCGCCAAAACGTTCGCCGTTTACGCGGCTGGATTTCCATGCGCCGAGCAGCCTCGAAACCGCGGCGGCAATATCTGCGCCCGACAATTTCTCTGCAACGAGTTCATTCAGCCGCGTGCCGTTGAAGTCGCCGCCGGTGTAAATGACATAGCGGTCCGACCCGCTGCCGACGATGCCGATCTCCGCGGAACGAGGACGCGAGCAATTGTTCGGGCAGCCGCTCATGCGAATGATCACGTCTGCATCCCCGTGGCCGGCGGCTTCAATATCATGAATGATCCCGGGCATCGCGCGTTCTGATTCTGAAAGCGCCAGGCCGCAGAGAGGCAGCGCCGGGCACGCCATTTCGAGGCGGCGCAGTTGCGAAATACCCTGGTCTGTTGGGATTCCATGTTCATCGAGCAATGCCTGCACGGCTTCGACGTCCTCGTCGCGTATATTCGCGAGAATGATGTTGTGGTGTGGCGTCAACCGCACCGCGCAACGGAATCGGTCAACGATGGAGCGCAGACCAGAGCGAAAC
>CALEZK010000027.1 GCA_937928585.1 uncultured bacterium
GGTGTAGAGCGGCCCGTTTGCGAGATCCGGTGCGCCTGCGTTGTCGTCAAAAATATAAATGGGAAAACCATCAACCAAGCTGTCCCCAAAGTAGGTGTAGTAATTTCCCCACCAATGGATGTCCGAGATAACGTTATTTCCTTCGTCAAGCACGAAATCGTCGAACGAAGCAAAATCGGGATTGAGGCTTTCGAATACAGTGCTGTCCGACCCACCTGACGTGGAATCCGGCCCACCGTTGTCATAAATAATGTCCGCGCTTGCGGCAGAGGTCCCCAATAACCCTGCTAGCAGACACACCACCACCCCGAACCTGATAAACATGGACTTACACCTCACCCACAGTAAACACCGCACAGAATCCTTGCACCTTTCGGTAGAATAGCAGCAAAGGGGCATTTCGTCAACGAATTTCTAGAATCCCGGGCTTGTCGCGAGCGGAAGAACACTGTAATCCGGATTCTGACGAGCGCCCCCAATTTGAATGCCAAATCCCTTTTCCCGCAAAATGGCGCTTGGACGAGGCAGTACGCTTATGTTTGGACGGTATGACCATCACAATTTGACCATCGACGACTACGTCGTTTCGCGGCGGGATTTCCTGAAGCGGACAGGAATGGGGCTCGGCATGTTGGGCCTCACCGCAACTGCCGGCGCGCAGGTCGTTGAGACCGCCGACAGTTCTGTGGCCGCTCGCCAACCCCAATACCGTGGGCAGGCGAAGCGCATCATACACATCTTCTTGAATGGTGGCTGTTCCCACGTCGATACCTTTGATCCTAAACCCGCCCTGCAGAAGTATGCCGGTGAAAAGCTCCCGATGGACAATCTGCGGACGGAGCGCAAGACGGGTGCAGCACTGCCATCTCCGTTCGAGTTTAAACAGTACGGCCAGAGCGGCATCCCGGTGAGCAGCCTCTTCGCCAAGACCGCCGAATGCGTCGACGACATGTGCATCATTCGCTCAATGCACGCGGACGTTCCGAATCATGAGCCATCTTTGCTGCTGATGAACTGTGGCGAGGCGCGACTGATTCGTCCGAGTATGGGCTCCTGGGTTACCTACGGCCTCGGCACCGAAAACCAGAACCTCCCGGGGTTTGTGGTGATGTGCCCAAACGGCTATCCGATTCAGGAATCGCAGAACTGGCAATCCGGTTTCTTGCCCGGCATCTATCAGGGCACCTACATCGATACCCAGCACACCGAGATCGAAAAGCTCATCGAGTTCATCAAGAACGACTATAGCGGACAAAAAGCCCAGCGCAGCCAGCTTGATCTGTTGCTCGAACTGAACGAGCGCCACGCGAAAGCGCGAGGAAACGATGCCGAAATCGAGGCGCGCATTCAGTCCTTTGAGTTGGCCTATCGCATGCAACTTGACGCGACGGATGCGTTTGATATCGCGCGCGAGCCCGAGTACATCCGCGAGATGTACGGTAATTCCACCCAGTCGCGCCAGTTGCTCATCGCGCGGCGACTGGTCGAGCGCGGTGTGCGCTTCGTGCAGGTATGGCACGGCGCTGGCCAACCATGGGACAGTCACGACGACCTCGAAGCGCAGCACACGAAGCTTGCGGGTGAATGCGATCAGGGGATTGCGGCTTTGCTGAAGGACTTGAAGCAGCGCGGCATGCTGGATGAAACGCTCGTGCTGTGCTCTGGAGAATTCGGCCGCACGCCAACGGTGGAACTGCCAACGCCCGGACTTAATGCGGGCAAGATCAACGGACGCGACCACAATAACCACGGTTTCACCGCGTGGCTCGCGGGCGGCGGTGTAAAGGGCGGTTGCGTCTACGGCGCTACCGATGAGTTTGGATTCAAAGCCGTCGAGAACCGAGTGCACGTGCACGATCTGCACGCAACCATGCTGCACCTGCTTGGATTCAACCACGAACAGTTCACGTTCCGTTACGCGGGCCGCGATTTCCGTCTCACCGACGTGCACGGCAACATCGTGCACGATATCGTCGCGTAAACGTCGCGATTCTCAATCGCCTTGCCGCCCCGTGTCATCTTTCATCGCAAAGGCCTTCTGCGCGCGCCGTATCTCCCGCTCAACGTTGCCGCCGCGGTAAAACCATACCTTGCCCTTCACGCTTACGCGTTCGCCCGGGGCCGCATCCGGCAGCACCGGGTCGGAATGCAGGCACGGACACTTTTCATTTCCCCAGGCGCGCCCGCACTGTTCAAACGCAACCAGTAACCACGTCTTGCCGTCGACGGAATGCGCGCCGGCGACGCTGCCGTCGAATCGCTTGTTATTGTTCGTCTGGTCATTAAAATCCTTCATCCCCTTCAGCATCACGCAAATCTGCGTGCGCAATTTACCAAGGGGCTCTGAAGTTCCATTCTTCAACCAGAGTTCGAGATCGGCGGACGATGTCCGCGGCACAATACTCGCGCCAAAGGATACGCCGTTGGGAAGCGTCCATTCGCTTGACAGCGATCCGTCGGGGTGTCGTTGCCAATCGACGTTGTCGATTGCAATGTGCTTCTGCTCCCAGATCGTTTGAACGTGCGTATGCGCGAGATACATCAGGCCGAGGTTGCTGAAGATTGCCTCCGGTAGGTCAATCACCGCATAGCTACTCGCGTCCCAAGGCGAGAAAATGCTCGCCTTGGTGCCGCGCTGCGGCGAAACCGCACCATCCAGAAACCCAATGCGCGGATGTCTTCCACCGGGATATGGCATGACGCGCAGATTCTTCGCATCGCCTTTCTCCGGCCATGATACGAAACTGGATTCTATCTGCTTCGCGCGCGATTCCAGCGTCTTTGCAGGCATTCCAAATACGGTTGCTGCTTCTTCAAGCGAGTAGCCGTGATGCTCACGCATGTTCTGCAACCAGAATGGTGCGTCTGCGCGTGTTGCGGCGACTTCCTGCGGCAATTCCACGAATCGCGAACCGTATTGGACCACGCTCATTGCATCGTTTGGCGTTTGCGACGGGTCGACGTACCGCGATAGATCGCGCATCGCGATCACGTTGAACGCATTCGCCTTCAAGTAGTCCATGTACTCCCGAAATCGCTCAGGCGGCGTGTGCACCCACGGGTGCGCCACATCCGGGACACCGTGAAACTGCACAATGGCGATCTTGCCCTCGCGCGCGCGATCGACGACGGCTTTGAAGTTCTCAAGCGTCCAGTCCGGGTATGCGTCACCGGCAGAGGGCAGCAGCAACGGATGGTGTGTCGCGGGCTCGTAAAGCGGCCCCGGCGCAATCTTCCCGTATGCCACCTCTGGCTGCATGCCGCGTCGCGCGAACACATAGCCCAGCCGGCGAAGCACATCGGTTGCATCCGGAGAAAATGCATTCCCGCACCATGCAAATGCAGTGGGCTTCGGTACGCCAACCTTCTCCAATTCCTGTTCCACCAAAGAAAGCTGGCTTTCCAACTGCGCGGCGACCTTCGGACTTCCAAAATTCGAATGGCTCCAACTGTGGTTGCCAATCTCAAATCCCATCTGGTGAAGTTCGCCGATCTCTTCCCAGGTCATGAAGTTCTCGGTGTCCGACATCCACAAAGCCGTTACAAAGAACGTGCCGCCGAAACCATATTCTTTCAACAGCGGCCCGACAAAGGTGCGGTGAGATTTCACCGCATCGTCGAATGTCAGCACGACGGTCTTGTCGGGTACAGGTTGCAGCGCTACCTCGGCATCGACAGCGCCAACAAGGAGGGCAAAAGCAAGGAGAAGCCGTGTCATCGTTTAATCCCCGGTGGATGAGCATTGTCGCAGGAGGATTGTTCCGCTGCAAGCACGGTGCCTTGGATGCTGCGAGCAGAGTTCCGATACTCGAATGATTCAGTTAGGATATTGCGCAGGTACAACATCCCTGCAAGGGCGAAGGAGTCATGCTGTGGAACACGTCATCGAATCGGTGGTGAGCAAGTTTGAGTCGGGACAGATGTCGCGGCGGCAGCTAATAGCGCATTTGACTGCGTTGGCAGCGGGCGCCGCGGTTGGCACCCCGGCCCTGGCCGAAAGCGCTCCTTCGTTCAAGGCGACGGGATTGAACCATATCGCGTTGCGGGTGACAGATGTCGCGCGGTCGCGCGATTTCTACAAGCAGCATCTGGGGCTAACGCTGGCCAACGAGTCTTTGCCGGGCAGTGCATTCATGAATTTCGGAAACGCTTTTCTCGCCCTGTTCCGCGGCGATACACCCGGAATGCACCACTACTGCTATGCCGTCGAAAACTTTAATGTTCTCGAAGCCGAGAAGAAACTGCGCGACCTCGGGCTCAATCCGGATCAGCCGAAAGGGACAGATCGAATTTACTTCGACGATCCGGACGGCATCCAGGTTC
>CALEZK010000028.1 GCA_937928585.1 uncultured bacterium
GTGTACGAAATCACCCAGCAGGTGAAGCTGGATGCGCTTGTGCCGGAGGGCTTGGCAACGGCAGACATCGCGAAGCTGGAGCTATACGCCGGCGGTAAACCGGACGCGAAGCTGATTATTACGCGGGACCCCGCCGATGCGACGGCGTGGTGGGTAACGAGCCATTTCAACGCTCCGGCCAATACTGAGAAGGTTGAAGAGTTCATCAAGAAAGCTGTTGGGCTACGCGGTGAGCGGCGCGACAGCAACGCCGGGGACGCGACGCTTGCCGCGTATAGTCTGAAAGACGACACGGCGTTTCACGTGAAAGGATACAAGAAGGACGACGCCACGGCGGCGTTCAGTGTGCTCGTTGGGAAAGCACCTGCGCCCGATCAGGTGTTCATGCGCGCGGCGGACTCCACCACGGTGTATTTGCTGGCTGACAACCTGAAGTCCGACGCTGGAATCTTTCAGGACGATGCGGCCGCGGAAGTAAAGGCGGACGGTTGGCTGAAGAAAGAAGTCGTGAACATTGCGAAGGACACGATTTCGAAAGTCTCCGTGACGACACCGGACAAGCGCCTCTCGATCGCGAAACAGACCAAGGAAGTGCCGGTTGATGCCGCGGAACCCGCCAGCGATACAGCGCCTAAAGAAGGCGAAGCGGAAGCAGCAAAACCCGCGACGAAAACTGAAGTGACATGGGCACTTTCCGAGGGTGGTACGGGTCTCACGGTTAAACAATCCGGTGTTGAGAATCTTGCGGGCGCCTTCGCGCCACTGACTGCGTCCGACATTGTGGATCCCGCAAAACTTGCGGATTGGGGCCTTGAAACGCCGCAATTCACCTGCACGATTACGGTGGACGGCAAAGAAGGCGATGTGGTCATCGAGGGTGGTCGCCCCGACCCGAATGGCGATGGCTATGTGCGCGTTGCATCGGCGAACAAGGCGATAATCTACAAACTCAGCAAGTTTACCTTCGAGAAGATCTTTCCGAAGGGTACGGACATGTTTACCTTGGCCGGGCTGACGTTGGACAAGGCGCAGATTGCAAAGATCGATTTGGTTCAGCCCGCGGGTTCGATTTCCGCATCGAAAGCTGGAGAGGAATGGGTCATTGCCTCCCCCACTGCGGACTTGGCGCCGCAGACTTCCGCGCTCGATGCAGTCGCAAATGTGCTGTCCGCGTGGACGCCATCGGATTACGCCGATTCCGCGGATGCAGCATCGCTTGACGCCCCCACGCACACTGCTGTGGTGACGCTAACGTCCGGTGCGCAGCATACGCTCGCGCTTGGCGCGGCTTCGAAAGGGATCGCGGGGCAGTATGCGCGATTGGACAATGGCGCGAGCGTTCTTGTGATGAGTAAGGGGGACATCGATCGCGCGTTCCCCGCGCCGAAAGACATCTATCAGCGCCAACTGTTCGACTTTATCGAAGACGACATTAACAGCGTTACGGTGCAACGCGACGCGGGTTCATTCCAGATCGCGCGAACGGACACAGGCTGGTCGCTTACGATTGATGGCGCAACGGCACCTGCGAATGTTCAGGCGTGCGATATGCTCGCGACGGCGCTTGTCGATTTCGAGGCATCCGACATACTTTTTGGTCAGCCGGACATAACGGTCGCGCCTGTGGCGACGGTAACCGTGACATTGAAAGATGGCACGACGCACGTTCTGCGTGTGGGACCTGATGAAAACGGTTCGAGCGCATTTGCAGTTTCGGGAAGAGCGCAGGCGTTTCGCGCGGAGAAACTCGTTGTAGACGAGCTGCTGGTTGACGGCGCGTCGTTGCGCTTGCCAGAGGCGGCAGCGCCGGCAGAGGCTGCCATGAAAGACCAAGGGCCGAGTGCGCCGCCGGCGGCACCGGAGGCTGCGCCGACGGCACCGGAGACACCTGCTCCCGCGGCGGCACCTGCTGAAGCAGCCCCGATGCCTGCTGCGTCAGCGCCCGAGGCGGCACCTGCACCGGATGCGGCACCAGCCCCTGAAGCGCCTGCCGCGGATGCGGCGCCCGCACCAGAGGCTGCGCCTGCCCCTGAAGCGCCTGCCGCGGATGCGGCTCCTGCGCCCGAGGCGGCTCCAGCAACACCTTAGCAAATCGCGAGTCTGTGGTGGCGTCGACTCTGGGATCTGCCAGGTCGACGCCATCTCTGCTTATCGGGCGGCCACCTGAATCAAATGCACTGATTTGTCGTCCCTTGTTGAAGACAAGCGATAGAATAGACTGAGCTTCGTGCAAGAGAGGCCATACACCATGAAACGACTGCTGTTATTTATCCTGCTTTTCCTGGTGGCAGTTCCGGCGAAAGCCGATGCCATTGCGGACTCACGGCGAAACGCCATCGTCACGGCGATTGAACGTGCGGCGCCCGCGGTTGTATCGATTAATGTTTCGGTGCTGCGCGCGCAACGCAGGTTGCCGCCGATGTTTGACGAGTTTTGGGGGCTCTTTGACATGCCCCGCCCCATGAACCAGATTGAGAAGCGGCGCATGAACTCGGTGGGAAGCGGATTCTTTCTTAATTCGGAAGGGTACATCGTAACGAACTATCACGTAATTGAAGATGCGGACGAGGTGGTTTCAGTTACGTTGCCGGATGGCCGCGAGTTGCCGGTGGCAGTTGTTGGCGCGGATGAGCGCACCGATATTGCGGTGCTTCGCGTGAAGGAGACGAGTCGCGTACCGAACATACCGTTGGGAGATTCGGAAGACCTGCTTACTGGCGAATGGGTGATTGCTATCGGCAATCCTTTCGGCATGCTGATGAAGGATCCCCAGCCTACCGTTAGTGTTGGCGTGATTTCCGCGAACCATCGCCGGGTGAGTTCAAGCATTGGCAATGGCGAGCGGTTGTATCAGGGCATGATTCAGACGGACGCCGCGATAAATCCCGGGAACAGCGGCGGACCATTGGTGAATGCCAGCGGCCAGGTTGTTGGGGTCAACACGATGATATTTTCTCAAAGCGGCGGGAGTGTCGGCCTGGGCTTTGCGATTCCCATTAATCGCGCGCGGCGCGTTGCCGAAGAGATCATTCACTATGGCCGCCGTCGCGATCCGTGGGCGGGGTTTAAGGTGGAGGACGTTCAGTCCCTTCCACCGGCACTGCTTGTTGAGCTTGGGGTGCGTGCGGAATCCGGTTGCCTTGTTCGCAATATCCTGCGCACGGCTCCCGCATATGAGGCGGGGCTGCGTCCTGGCGACGTCGTTACCGCGATCAACGGTCAACGCGTGGATACCGCCTCAGACATCGACTTTGTGCTGTGGGATCTTTTCATAGGTGACCGATGCACCTTAAACATAAACAGACAAGGCAAAGACGAAACCATACGCTTCGCAATTGAGGAGCTGTCTAGCGCGCAATCCACGCTTTAGGGATTCGCAAGTCGAAATGGCCTTCACTGTAGGTGCGGCGGCAGGTTGCGATATTATTTTGGGTTTACGCAGGAGGTACCGCAACGATGCAGTGGCGCATGGGCAGCTTCGAAGTTGACAGCGACCCGTTACGAATTGACATGGAGCGCGTCTATCAGTACCTGAAGACGACGTACTGGGCCAGTGATCGGAGTTACGACGAAATCGCGGCTTCGTGGAAGCATTCGCACCTCGCTTTTGGGGTCTACGCGCAACACTATGGCGCTTTGCAGATAGCCTGTGCGCGGGTAGTGACGGATACACGCACGTTTGGCTGGCTGGCGGATGTTTTTGTCGATCCGCTTTACCGAGGTCAGGGGGTTGGCAAGTTCTTGCTCAAGTGCATCGTCGAGCATCCGGACTGTTCGAACTTGCGCCTCTTTTTCCTTGGAACCCGCGACGCACATGGGCTTTACGAACAATTCCAATGGGAGTCACCGCGCCATCCGGAGCGATTCATGGTTCGATATCCGGGACCTTAATCGCGTAGAATTGGGTGAAACCTTGACCGGGACAGGCCAAGTCATACTAAGGGGAAACACGCCCGCGATCTTCTACGTGAACTTGTGTATACTATAGTTACCCTGCCGGGTGCTGTTCACGCGGATTCGGAGTCTTCCGAAGTTTGACCCCACTCGGACAGTGGACGTTCGAAATCAAGAATTAATGACCGGATGAAGTCGCCCCCACGGCGAAAGTACCGGTTTAGACTAGCGGAAGGAAGTAGGACGATATGGGACATTTGCCAAACTGGGTTTCGGCCAGCCGACTGAAGATTGGGACGATTGTCGTTATTTCACTGATTCACGCGGCGGCGCTGGCTGCGCCGTTCACGTTTACGTGGACCGGTTTTTTTGTATGCCTGGTGATGATCTGGGTTACGGGCGGTTTGGGAATCACGCTGTGTTATCACC
>CALEZK010000029.1 GCA_937928585.1 uncultured bacterium
GTCACCGGCGCTTCGCCGGTGGCTGTCCCCCCAACCCCGGCCAACAACCCATGAAACCCGACAACATGCCAACGCTCTCAAAACCCCGCTCCTAAATCCGCGCCAAATCCGCGGGGAAACTCACCCCGGACCCCATGCCCCCGTGGTGCAACATCTTCCAGAGTATTTCGCGACCAACCATGCAACACGCCGTGCCGACAGAGTAGGAGAGGATCGCGCGAGTTCGGCGCATAGATTTCACGTACCGCTCTGCCTTTTCTTCGTGTGAGAATTTCGAGTTAACGGCGTACAATACAAATGCGGAGGACGGGCCTGAGTCGAAGGAAGGAGGTTAGCGATGTTTACCAGAAGTAGCATTCTCGTACCGACCGATTTTTCGGAGCATGCCGAGCGCGCGCTGCAATACGCTTTTGCTTTCGCGAAGCAGTTTGAAGGCACCCTTCATTTCGCGCATGTCGTGGATGCGACAATGCTTACGGGCGTTCGGGGCGACGATATGTCGTTGGGCGGCGCAGGCGTTGTCGAACTGTTGCAGACCATGCAGGATTACAGCGAGGGCAAGCTTGCGGAGTTGATGGATCGCGCGTCGCGCGAGGGAATTAGCGCCAGCAAGCATCTTGTCGTGGGTAATCCGACCACCGAATTGTTGCGGCTGATCGATTCCACGGGTTCTACGCTGGTCATACTCGCGACGCATGGTCGTTCGGGTTTCCAGCGTTTTGTCTTTGGAAGCGTAGCCGAACGAATCGTGCGCGAATCTGCCGTGCCCGTGCTGAGCGTAAAGCAACGCGAACACGACTTTGTGGCGGCCGGTTCAAAGCTTGCCATCAAGCGCGTGCTGTATCCGACGGACTTCTCCGACTTCTCCAAGAAAGCGTTGCCGTTCGCCGAGTCGCTCGCAAGGCAATTTGGCGCAACCCTCGTGCTTTTCCATGCGACGGAAGTGCCGGTAATGTTGCCGGATGCGTTGCCGGAGGCCGCGATGCAACTGGGTCCGCAGCTTGAGGCCGAAGCGAAGACGCTCATCGACAATATGCGTCAGGGAATCCCCGGCATAAACGTCGAAGCGGAGGTTCGCATCGGGCCCGCTGCCAGCGAGATCAGCGCCTTTGCACAATCTACGGAGGTTGACGTCATCGTCGTGCCGACCCATGGCCGTTCGGGATTGAGCCGTATGCTGTTTGGCAGTGTGGCGGAGAAGGTGGTTCGCTTGGCGAAATGTCCGGTGCTCACGATTCGGCCCGAGTATGAGTCGTCCCGTTAGCACAGAGGTCTCGTATACGCCCGGCGCGGTCGCCGGGCGTTACACTGCACTGGCGGTTAGTTCAGTTGCAGTTGTTGGCGGTACGCTTCGAGTTCCACGGCAATGTTTGGCGTGTGAATCCTGCCTTCAGCAACGATTCCCCCGTCAACATCCATGATAAGGTAGCGTGTCCGGCGATGGTCCAGCGCTTCGTCCTGCACGCGTGCTGCCAACACCCGCAGCAGTTCCTGGCGTTGGGGCCGGTCCCCCTGGCGCCAATGCGTGCTTTCCTGCGCTGTCATCGTGTACCGCCAAGGCTCGGAGCAAAAACGCTTTGGTTCCTGCATTCGCGATATCCTTTGTTAAGGTTGCACTCATCGCGAGAGGCCTGCGCCACGTGTTGGAAGAATAACACAGTCCTAACAATTCCGCCAGACCGGATTCCTGGCTCTGCAAGTGAGGAGATTCGAGCATGTGGATGCTGCTGATGGCCGCTGCGATCGCCGGGTCGCCGGCGGATACTGCGCGGCTCGCGCTGATGCACGGCGTGCCGGAAAAGTGGAACGTCGAGAAGAATTTTGCCGTCTTCCTGGAACAGCTTGAGCAGGCGAGCGCGCAAAAAGCCACAATCTTTATCACGCCCGAATGCTGGCTCGATGGTTACGCCGCGCCCGCGAAAGACTCGACCCCCGAGAAACTCCGAACGGTCGCGCAAGATCTGGAAACCAGCCCTTACCTGAAGCGCGTCTCGGAAGAGGCCGACATGCGAGACATGACAATCTGCTTTGGCTTCACCTCGATTGAAGACGACAAACTGTACAACGCGGCCGGGCTGTGGGGCCCTGACGGAAAGCGAATCGGGGTATATCGCAAGACGCATCTTCAAACCCACGATCTCCAGTACGCGCCCGGCGAAGGATTTCCCGTGTGGGATTCCGAAGTTGGAAAAGTGGGCATCATGATCTGCGCTGACCGGCGTTGGCCGGAGACGCCGCGCGCATTGCGTCTCGGTGGCGCGCGCTTGATTCTCAATCCGACGTACGGCTTCTACGGCGATATGAACGAGGCGATCATGCGCACGCGCAGTTTCGAGAACCAATGCTTCGTTGCCTTCGCGCATCCGCAGTGCAGCCTCGTGACGGGTCCGAAAGGCGCGGTGGAGGCCAAGTGGGAAGGTGACACGCCTGGCATCATGATTTGTGATATCGACCTTTCGCGCGCCAAGGATGACAACCACCTGAAGGATAGACGCCCGGAAATCTACGGCATCCTATCGCAGCCGAATCCGATCGTCGAACCGAAAGAGTAGCGCCGGAACGCCCGCAAGGGTCTTTGGTATAATTAACAAGAAATTCACGCGCTTTGTTGTGAGGAGGCGCAGCGTTATGACGAAGTTCCTGCCCTTGTTTCCGCTCCAACTCGTCGTGTTTCCCGGCGAGAAACTTAAGCTGCATATCTTTGAGCCGCGCTATAAGCAACTTATCGGCGAATGCCGCGACAATAACTCCACTTTTGGAATTCCAGCCTTTATTGATGGGCGCGTCGCGGAGTTCGGAACTGAGATGCAGTTGACCAGCATCTCGCAGACCTACGATGACGGCCGGCTCGACATCCTGGTTGAAGGCCTTGCCGCGTTTCACCTTGATGAGTTCTTTCGAACCGTGCCGGAAAAACTTTATTACGGCGGGCGCGTCACGGTGTTGGGC
>CALEZK010000030.1 GCA_937928585.1 uncultured bacterium
TGTTGACGCAAGGGTGTGGAAACACGACAGCGCCAGACCAGCGAGCCGCTGCTCCGAACGGAAAACTAAAGGTTACTTGCACGATTGGGATGATCGCCGATGTAGCCAGGAATCTTGGGGGGCAACATGTCGAGGTCAGCGGACTGATGGGCGCAGGAGTCGATCCGCATTTGTACAAGGCCACCCACGGCGATCTGGAAAAACTGTCCGGTGCCGACCTTATTCTCTATAACGGTTTGCATCTTGAAGGCAAGATGGCGGATGTTCTGGTGAAAATGGCGCGCAGCGTTCCCACGGTGCAGGTTACGGAATCGATCCCCGAGAATCTGTTGAACGAACCCGCCGAGTTTGCCGGCCACCATGATCCGCACGTATGGTTCGATGTGTCGCTCTGGATATACGTCGCCGAGCGCATTCGTGACGCATTGAAGGAGGCTGCGCCAGCCCACGCGGCCGATTTTGAAAAAAATGCGGCTGCCTACATTGAGTCACTCAGAGCGCTTCACCAATACGTCAAAGATCAAATCGCCCAAGTACCGGCCGACCAACGCGTGCTGGTGACGGCGCACGATGCATTCGGCTACTTTGGCGAGGCCTATGGCGTCGAAGTCATGGGATTGCAGGGCATCAGCACCGCCGCCGAGTATGGCGCGCAAGATCTCACCCGCCTCGTCAATATTTTGGTGGAGCGCAAGATTAAAGCGGTGTTTGTTGAATCGTCGATTTCGCCAAAGTCCATTGAAGCCCTTGTAAGAGGCGTCGAAGGACAGGGGGGGACTATTACGATCGGCGGGGAATTGTTTAGTGACGCCATGGGTGCAGAAGGCACTCCGGAAGGAACATACATAGGCATGGTGAAACATAATACCGACACCATCGTGAAGGCACTGAAGTAAAACCATGTCTCCCGCGGAAAAACCTGCCCCGATAGAAGTACACGATTTGACCGTTGCATACCGGCACCGGCCTGTTCTTTGGGACATCGACGTTACGCTTCCAGAGGGTAATCTGATTGCCATTTGCGGGCCGAACGGCGCGGGTAAAAGCACGCTGATCAAGGCGATTATGGGGCTTGTTCCACTCGCTTCCGGTAAAGTCGAGATCTTTGGCAAGCCGGCGAAACAAGGGCGCAGCCTCATCGCCTACGTTCCGCAACGCGAATCAGTTGACTGGGATTTCCCTACGACTGCGTTGGATGTCGTTTTGATGGGCCGATATGGTCACCTTCCGCTTTTCGGGCGGCCTCGCAAACGGGACCGTGAGATAGCCCGCCAAAGTCTTGAGAAAGTGGGAATGCTGGAATTTGCCAACCGGCAGATAAGTCAGTTGTCGGGTGGTCAACAACAACGCGTTTTCCTGGCGCGTGCGCTTGCGCAACAGACTCGCGTTTACTTGATGGATGAGCCATTCGCCGGCGTCGATGCGTCGACGGAGAAAGCAATCGTAGTCTTGCTGAGGGAACTGCGGGAGCAGGGTTGCACTGTTGCCGTGGTCCATCACGACCTTCAGTCCGTTCCAGAGTACTTTGACACTGTCATGCTCTTGAATCTTCGCATGGTGGCCTTTGGACCCGTCGAATCGACTTTTACGACAGAGAACCTCAATAAGACTTATGGCGGTAGGTTGAACCTTCTTACGGAGGTAGGGGAGAAGCTGCGCAAGAGCGAGTGGAGCGCGCGGCAATGATTGAGTCTTATCAGCAAGAACTTCCGCCGTGGCTGGCGTTTTTCACGTTTTCCGATATCAATGTTCGCCTGATTCTTGCGGGCTGCATGCTGCTGGGGGTGTCGGCGGGTGTTCTCGGTTGCTTTGCTTTCCTACGCAAGCGCGCGTTGCTCGGAGATGCCCTCGCACATGCCGCGTTGCCTGGCGTATGTATGGCGTTTTTGCTCTCAGGAACCAAGAATCCCGTCGTGATTCTACTGGGAGCTACGGTTTCCTGCTGGATTGGCGCAATCAGCATTGACCTCATCACGAAATACACCCGAGTCAAGGAAGAAAGCGCGCTCGGTATGGTGCTGTCGGTTTTTTTCGGTGCGGGCATACTTTTACTCACCTATATACAGCGCACCGGCAACGCAGCCCAGGCAGGGTTGGACAAGTTTCTGTTTGGCCAAGCGTCGTCCATGCTTGACCGCGATGTGTGGACCCTTGCAATCGTCGGTACGCTGATGATCTTGGTTGTTGTCCTCGCCTACAAGGAATTCAAAATTGTTTCGTTTCACGCCGACTATGCGACAGCATTGGGTCTGCCGACACGGGCAATTGAATTGACGCTCTCAACACTGCTCGTGCTTGCCGTGGCGATTGGCCTTCAAGCGGTAGGCGTTGTGCTGATGGCGGCGATGCTCGTCACTCCTGCAGCCGCGGCGCGCTACTGGACTGATCGCCTGGGCAAGATGCTCGCGATTGCCGGGTTCTTCGGGGCGCTCAGCGGTGCCATTGGTACGTATATAAGTTATCTCGGCCCGCGGATGCCAACCGGGCCTTGGATGGTGGTGGCGGTTACATCAGTATTCTTTGGGTCACTTGTTTTTGCGCCAAAGCGCGGAATCCTGGCGCGCCTGACATTATTGCGCCGAATTCGCCGCCAGACCGCGGAAGAAAACGTGTTACGCACGCTTTATGTCTCCGGCGAGAAAGAGCACCGGATGGACGCACCGTGTTCAACCGCCGAACTGATGCAGTTTCGCTCGATGACCGCCTGGACTCTCGACCGGACTTTGGAAAGGCTCATGGCGCGTGGCCTGGTGCGCGAGACGTCGCAAGGGTTCTTCGCGCTCACAGCCGAAGGGGTCGAACGCGGCGCCCGACTCACGCGAATTCACCGGCTTTGGGAACTGTACCTAACCCGCAAACTCGAAATTGCTCCGGACCACGTCCACGACGATGCCGAGGAAATCGAGCACATTATTACACCTGAACTGGAAGCCCGGTTGCTTGCGACGCTGGATTATCCAGAGGAGGACCCCCATGCGCGGCGTATTCCGCCAGCAGCGGGTGGGGGTGTAATCGCGACATGAACCACGGGCTTTGGATCATGTTGGTCGGTTCACTGGCTGCGGCAGCGTGCGCGATGGTTGGGTGTTTTCTTGTGCTGCGTAAGCAGGCCATGATGGGAGATGCGATTAGCCATTCCGTGCTACCCGGAATCGTGTTGGCTTTCCTGATATCCGGTAGCCGGTCGCCTCTCCCCATGCTGATCGGCGCAGGTTCGCTGGGTCTGCTGACCGCATTTCTTACCGGTGCCTTAGAGCGGCACGGACGACTTCAACCCGACGCTTCGATTGGCGTCACTTTTACCTGGCTCTTTGCTGTCGGCGTGATCATGGTCTCGGCGTTTGCCGGCCAAGTCGACCTCGATACTGACTGCGTACTATATGGCGAAATAGCGGCGTCGCCATGGGACATCTGGCTGATCGGTGACACGAGCCTTGGTCCGCGAGCGGTATGGATTTTAGGCGCCATAACAGTTCTGAACCTTGCATTCATCGGACTTGGTTACAAACAACTTAAGCTTACTTCATTCGATCCAGGGCTTGCTGCCGCGGTGGGAATTAACGTACAGCTTTGGCACTACCTCCTGATGGGCTTCGTGTCACTCACAACCGTTGGTGCCTTTGAGAGTGTCGGTGCAATTTTGGTCGTGGCCATGTTAATCGTGCCGCCGAACACCGCCTATCTGCTCACGGACCGACTTTCGCGAATGATAATGCTTTCGGTAGTTTTCGGAGTTTTGAGTGCAATTGGGGGCTATTGGCTCGCAGCGCAGCTCGATGGCTCGATCGCGGGTGCCATCGCGGTCGTTAGCGGCGCGTTTTTCGTAGCGGCAATGCTCTTTTCCCCCACCCATGGGGTAATCGCTGGCTACATTTCCAGCCGAAATACCTATACTACCTTCCCCGAAGAACCAGAAGCCCAGCCACGTGCTTGACACCCGAATATTCCCCCCTCATAATCCGAATCGGCGCAATGACCGACCAAACCAGGGCGCCTTGGTTATTGCCTTCCTATAAAGTTCCGGGCGCTGCCCAGCGAGTAGTTCACGGCCAGACGAGGTACCATTGATGAAGTCATTTTCCCCCCTAGTATTGATTGCCACCCTCTTTATAACTTCCGTTGCTGGTGCCCAAGAGGTACCCGAGTCCGTTCGCGCGGCGGTAGACGTGGCAATCGCGAAAGTTAAGCCCGCGCTTGTGAGAATTGGCGTAGTATGGACCGAGTTCGGCGAGGGTCGCGAACAGAAATTCGAAGCAACTGGTAGCGGCACAATTATCACTGGCGAAGGTCACGTGATTACGAATCATCACGTCGCCGGACATGCAACGCGCATCTTTTGCACCTTATCGACAAAGGAAATAATTGAAGCCGACTTGGTCGGAACCGATCCCCAGACCGATATTGCTGTTATCAAATTGAAAACGGACGCAGGAAGGATTTTCCCAATTGCGGAATTTGGAGACTCTTCAGCACTTCATGTCGGAGACCACGTGCTCGCCATGGGAAGTCCTATGTCGCTATCTCAAAGCGTGACGCTCGGCATTGTTAGCAATACGGAGATGGTCATGCCCGCGCGGCGCTTCGGATCGTTCACGCTGGATGGGGAAGACGTAGGCTCCCTGGTCCGATGGATTGGACACGATGCGCCAATTTATGGTGGCAACTCGGGTGGCCCGCTCGTGAGCTTGAAAGGCCAGATTGTAGGGGTGAACGAGATTAATGTAGGTCTGGGCGGCGCGATTCCAGGCAATACTGCGCGCGACGTCGCGAAGAAACTTATCGCCAACGGCAAAGTCGAACGCGCATGGCTGGGCCTGAATTTACAACCGCAACTCAAATCCGAGGCTGGAAAAGGCGGAGTACTGGTTCGCAATGCGATTCTTGGATCTCCCGCGGATGCAGCCGGCCTTAGGCCCGGAGATGTACTGCTTCGCATCGCCGGCCAGGAAATCAATGTCCGCTTCGAAGAGCAGATGCCCATTTTGAACGCGATGGTTGCGAATCTCCCGATCGGCCAACCAGTGGAGGCCACGATAGTTCGTGATGGCAAGGAACAAGTTCTTTCGATAACACCTGCTCGTTACGAGGAGGGGGAACCAAAGCAA
>CALEZK010000031.1 GCA_937928585.1 uncultured bacterium
TCGACTTTTTCTGGTTTTCCCCATCCGCAATCAACCAATCGCTTGGACTTACACACAAAAAACCGTCTTTCCGGCATCCTCCCACCTCCGAAAAGACCCTTCGTTTCGCGATCGCGCTTCCCGAACTGCAACAACCCGGCACTACCAAGTAGGAGAACTGAACCATGACCCCTATCAAAACCCCATACGGAACCCCCTACTCGCCGCCACCGCCCCTTGCCTGTAGACCGCCCCACAAAGAAGAAGACAGCCCAATGGCAGAAAAAGCGGGTGTCCCAAATAGCCCCTGCACACCGCCGAGGCGGCGTAGAATCCAGACTACGGATCTTCGTCGAGCGTCAAGGTTCGAAACTGAGGAAAGAAGAGAATGATAATTACCCGGAGGAGCAGGCGGAGCGTGCTGCCGAAGTTGGACTGCCACAGATTAAAATCGCCCATAGTGGTTCTCCTTAATTTTTTGGAGCCAAAGCGATTACTGCTGGTTTCCCAGTTTAGAGTAGAATTGTCGCGCCCGCAAGGCCAAAGTCCTGGCCTTGCTTGCCCAAGTAAATCGCCACTCATGATGAGCGATTCCGTATTGAATGACGACTAAGTGTAGTGCAGTTGCCGCGCATCCAGATTCACGCGTCAACCAACCGCCTTGCAGCGTTTGACTTGTGATTCTTCCATATGCTAGCCTAGGCGACTGTTTGGCGATCCGTCAAACGCAAGAATTAGGGAGCGGTACCCCACGGGCATCTGCCGGCGTGCCGCTCAAAAGATTATGCTGAAGATGAAGGTCGGCCTGGTCGGGTGCGGCAATATTGGAGCCGACCTGTGCATTGGATTACAAAAAGGAACGATCCCAGCCGAGATCGTTGCCCTGACTGATACCGATGAGTCGCACGCGCGGCGCTTGTTGAACTCGTTCAACCTCAACGCGAAAGTGTGCGACCTCGACGAGAATGCCGCAATGGCGGATTTCCTCGTCGAGTGTGCGCAGCCCAGCGCCGTAGAGCGCGTGGTGGCCGCGGCGATAAAGCATCATCGCGACTGTTTGATTTTGAGTGTGGGCGGGCTGATGGATCACCCCGACATCATTGCGCAGGCGCGCGAGCGCGGCGTGGAGATTCGGATTCCCTCAGGCGCCATCAGCGGGCTCGATGGAATTCGCGCCGCGATGGAAGCCGGCCTGCACCATGTGACGTTGACGACGCGCAAGCCGCCGAAAGGCCTGTCTGGCGCGCCATACTTAGTTGAAAAAGGCATCGATGTCGACAACCTCACGGACGCAACCGTCGTCTTCGAGGGATCGGCGCGCGAGGCATGCAGAGCGTTCCCGCATAACGTAAATGTGGCCGCCGCGCTAAGCCTCACCGGCATCGGACCCGACGAGACGCGCGTGCGCGTCATCGCGGATCCACGAGCCACGACGAACTCCCACGAGATCGTCGTGGAAGGCGCCTTTGGCATGTTTAGAACGATGACGGAAAATCTCGCCTCGCCGAGGAATCCGAAATCGAGTTATCTGGCTTCGTTGTCCGCAATCGCAGAACTGCGCGCGGCGGCAACCCAGTTTGTAGCGCATCATCAGAATTGACGAGTGATTTAACGTTGGCGCGGCGCGCCTTGAGTGGAGAAGAACCATGTACGCAGTCCTCACAACCGGTGGCAAGCAAGTGAAAGTTGCCAAGGGCGATCACGTCCGCGTCGAAAAGATCGAAGCGCCCGTCGGCGATCGCATCGAACTCGGCGACATTCGCCTGGTCGCAAATGACGGCGGAATCGTCGTCGACCCGGCAAAGCTCGCCGGCGCGAAGGTCGTATGCGAAGTCACCTGCCAAGGGCGCGCAAAGAAGATTCTCATCTACAAGAAGAAGCGCCGCAAAGGCTACCAGCGCACGAACGGCCATCGCCAGTCGTACACGCAATTGAAAGTCACGGACATCGTACTGTAACGATTTCTGATTGTGGTGCGGGTGACGCCGGCACCAGGATTGTCGAATTGAATTTGAGGAGATTTTGAAATGGCCACAAAAAAAGCAGGCGGTAGTTCACGCAACGGCCGCGACTCCGCAGCACAGCGACTTGGCATCAAGAAGTACGGCGGCGAAACCGTTGTCACCGGCAACATCCTCGTCCGCCAGCGCGGCACTACGTTCTTCCCCGGCATCAATGTCGGTATCGGAAAAGACGACACCCTCTTCGCATTGGCGAATGGCGTCGTGCGGTTCCGTCAGGTGCGCAAGCACCGCAAGTGCGTAGACGTCGTCGAAGCGGCAGCCGAGTAACTCCGCTTTTCGGAGCGGCACACCATGTTTATAGATCGCGCGCGGGTCCGGGTCACGGGAGGCGCGGGCGGAAATGGGTGCCGAAGCTTTCGCCGCGAGAAATACGTCCCGCGCGGCGGCCCCAACGGCGCCGATGGGGGGCGAGGGGGCGACGTCA
>CALEZK010000032.1 GCA_937928585.1 uncultured bacterium
CTCGCACAACTTCGCACCTTTTGTTGACAATAGACCGAACGTTGCGCCTGAACACCGGTATAAGGCACTTGGCGGCATTGCAAGCTCAGGACTAGTCGCGTTTGTATCGCCGGACGGCATTCACTGGAGCAAACTCCGCGAGGAACCGGTAATCACGCAAGGCAAGCTCGATTCACAAAATGTGGCATTCTGGTCTGAAAGCGAAGGCAGATACGTGTGCTATCTTCGCACCTTTACCGCCGACAAGATTCGCACGGTAAGCCGATGCGAATCGGACGATTTCATCACGTGGACGGACATTGTGCCGATGGATTTCGGCGACACGAAACCGGAGCACCTTTACACGAATCAGACCGTGCCCTATTTTCGAGCCCCTCACATGTACGTGGGCGTCGCGGCCCGGTTCATGCCCGGAAGACGCGTTGTTTCAGAATCCACCATGTCAGAACTCGGCGGCGACGCTCGGTATAGCGGTGACTGCTCAGACGCGGTTCTTCTCACTTCCCGTGGCGGAACGCGGTATGACCGTACGTTTATGGAAGCGTTTGTTCGCCCCGGAATCGGCGCAAACAACTGGACATCCCGCACAAACTATCCTGCGCGGGGCATCGTTCCCACGGGACACAACGAAATGTCAATGTATGTGCAACGCAATTACGGACAAAAGTCCCATCACCTGCAACGCCTCGTCATGCGCACCGACGGATTTGCATCGCTGAACACGCCTTATGCCGGAGGAACCGCTACGACCAGACCGGTAACGTTTGAAGGAACGGAACTCGTATTAAACTGCTCCATGTCCGCAGCGGGGGCAATGTGGGTGGAACTCCAGGATGCCCACGGTACGCCTTTGCCGGGTTTTTCCAGGGCAGACTGTGACGAAATCGTTGGCGATGAGATCGCCCGCAAAGTGACATGGAGAAACAGTTCGGATGTATCCTCTTTGAAGGGAAAACCGATACGGTTACGATTTGAAATGCGCGATTTGGACCTTTATTCGTTCCGGTTCCAGTAGGTTGTCAGTGTTGGCGGGGCACCGTTCCCACGAAGTTATCCTGGAGGACGATTTTGATGCGATTTTTCAGTCTGTATTTGGCAATGGCACTGACGTCCGCGCTAGCCCAAGATCCTGCCACCGCGCTCGCTTCAGACCCGACGTCTGAACAGATTTACTACTACAATGGCGCCTCGCGGGTTGATCTGGACGTTTCATTCACAGAACTGGCAATTTCTGGTCCTTTTAGCAGCAAGAACATTGGCACACTTATGCCTGACGCCAAGCTATCTGAACCCGATGCCCGCGGAGTTCGAATTGTGTCGTTGGCAGCCAAGTCTGCGAACCGCGCAACACTTCAACAAGCGGCGGATACTTTTTCATCAAATGGGTTTGGCGTCACTCCGGTGTTGCGGAGGTCGCGATCTACGGCACCCGAATACTTGACGAACAGGTTAAGCGCCAAGTTGCTACTTGGGGATGACGTAGATTCCTTTACCGCGAAAAACGCGCTGCGAATTGTTGAGCAGGTCACCTTCAGCGACAATACGTACATCTTCGAGACTATCGACCAAACGCTGTTCGCAGCGCTGGAAGCCGCAAACGCGCTGTTTGAGCTACGCGAAGTCGACTGGGCAACGCCGTTAATCGTGCGTGAGCGGCAAAAGAAGCTCATACCAAACGACACACTTTTCGGCAATCAGTGGCATCTCCACAACACCGCGCAACCCGCCGCCGGCTTTGGCGCGATTGCCGGCAACGACATTAATGTTACGGGGGCATGGGACACCGTCAACGGAACAGGCATCAATATCGCCATCGTCGACGACGGTCTGGAAACAACACACGAGGACCTTTCCGCAAATGTGCGGACTGATATCGACATCGACATTTTTAGCGGCGATGCGGACCCAACCCCTACGGCGTCTGACAGCCACGGCACGCCGTGTGCCGGGCTCGCTGCTGCCGTGGGTGGAAACGCCATGGGTGTGATTGGTTCGGGATTTGGCGCAGACCTGATAGGTATTCGGCTGATTGCCGGCGGGTTCTCCGACTTGCAGGAAGCACAGGCGTTTACTCACCAACTGAATCCCGCGCTTCCTTCTGATCGCATTGCTGTCAGCAGCAATTCCTGGGGACCGTTCGACAACGGTTCTGTAGCGGACGGCCCAGGTCCGTTGGCGCTGGCCGCATTGGCGAACGGCGTCGCGAACGGTCGTGGTGGTCGCGGCATTGTGTACCTTGTCGCTGCCGGAAACGGCGGGTCCAATGACAACATGGGCTACGACAGTTTTGCCTCAAGTCGCTATACGATTGCGGTTGCGGCGTCTGGCGCGGATGGCGTCGCTTCGTCGTACAGCGAAAGAGGGCCTGCACTTCTTGTTAATGCGCCCAGTAACTGGGTGGCGTCGAATATCACAACCACGGATCTCACCGGTGCGAACGGATACTCGGTCACCCAGTACACGAGTTCATTCGGCGGAACGTCAGCTGCAACCCCAATCGCTTCGGGTGTTATCGCTCTGATGATCGAAGCCAATCCGTTTCTCGGTTGGCGGGATGTGCAACACATCCTCTCTCAAACGTCGACGCAGAACGAGCCGCTCGATCCCGGATGGCAGACAAATGCCGCCGGGTTGGCCTACCACCATCGCTATGGCTTTGGGCGAATTGATGCGGGCGCGGCAGTTAGCGCTGCATCAACGTGGATTAATGTACCCGCGAACACCACGCCAATAAGTAATGCCGAAGCAGTTGCGTCGGCAATTCCGGACAATAATCCGGCGGGCGTGTCGCGCTCACTCTCCCTCGCGGCTCCCTCCGGTTTTGTGACCGAGCACGTTGAAGTAACCGTTGATGTAATGCATGCAACACGGGGCCACGTGCGATATGAGCTGACTTCGCCATCCGGAACTGTTGCCACCCTCGCCGAGCCGCGCCCGGACGGAACCGTCAACCTGAACAATTGGACGTTTACGTCAGTCGTACAGATGGGAGAAGATCCGAATGGAGTCTGGACGCTAAAACTTATCGACACCGCCGCGCCCAATGGCGGCACGCTGACGAATTGGGCTATAACGGCGCACGGATTCATCGCGGACACTGATCAAGATGATGATGGCATTCCTGATGCGGCGGAAGGAAACGGTGATCTGGATAATGATGGGTTTCAGAACTACCTCGACTTGGATTCGGACGCTGACACAATTCCAGACGCAATAGAAGGCACTGCCGATCCGGACCTGGACACCATTCCGAGTTTTATCGATCTGGATTCGGATAACGATGGCTTTTCAGACGAAACTGAGTTTTCGCTTGGCACAGACCCGTACGATGCCCTCGACTTCCCTGCTTCGCTTCCCATAAGCAACCTGCAGATCGTTCTTGCCCTGCTTCTAATCGGCATATTTGTCGTGCGTCGGACAGGGTTGATA
>CALEZK010000033.1 GCA_937928585.1 uncultured bacterium
GCTGGGCGGCAAGGACCCGATGGTCGTGTTCGACGATGTAGACATCAACCGCGCCGCTGCCGGCGCAATGTGGGGCGGTCTGATGAACTGCGGCCAGACGTGCACGTCAATCGAGCGTGTCCTAGTGCATGAACGCATTCACGATGATTTTGTGCAGGCCCTGGCGAAGAAAATCGAAGGCCTCAGCCACGCGTCGCAGGGTGACGCCATCGCGGACGCGGGCGACCTGGATGTCGGCTTCATGACAGCGCCGTTCCAAATAGACAAGGTCGAAGAATTGGTCGAAGACGCGCGCGCGAAAGGCGCGACGATCCACACAGGCGGTCAGCGCAAGGGCGATTCCCATGCCTACGCGCCGACGTTGATCTCCGGCGTAAACAGTTCGATGCGCGTCATTTCCGAGGAAACTTTCGGACCGGTCATCACGGTGGAGAAATTCAAAGACGAATCCGACGCAATCCGCATGGCAAATGATTCGCCCTACGGCCTGAGCGCGGCGGTCTGGTCGGGCGATATGGCGCGCGCGGAACGCGTCGCGCAAAAGATCGAAAGCGGCAACGTTTCGATCAACAATGTCCTCGCCACGCAGGGCAACGCAGCGCTGCCATTCGGCGGCACGAAAGAGAGTGGATTTGGCCGTTACTATGGCCAGCACGGCCTCCACAGTTTTTCGCACGTAAAATCAATCATCGTGGATAGTGGCAGCAAGCACGAGTTGCATTGGTATCCTTACTCGAAAGAGAAATATGAACTCTTCGGCAAGTTGCTTGACGTTATGTACGGCAAAACCGGCATCGCGCGCATGATCGGAATAGTCACAACAGGCCTGAAGCTGGAAGGTCTTGCAAAGAAGAAGAGCAAGTAATCGCACCGCGGCGTTACACGGGGGCGGCCAATTTGGCCGCCCCTCTTTCATTCACCACAGAAACACAAGTTCGGTATAATCGCAAGTCATGCAACAAAGTGTCTCCACTCCACTACTGTCCATTGTCGCGTTGAACGTACTCGTGTTTGGGTCCGGCGCGGCAGTGATGATTTATGAATTCATCGCGGTGCGCTTCCTGCAACGTTTCTTTGGAAGCTCGCTGGATGTGTGGTCCGCCGAGATCTCCGTATGCTTGCTTGGCTTGACCGTCGGCTGGCTGGCGGATCGTTTTCGCTCCTGGTTGCCGCTGGGCGTCGTCCTGCTTATCGCAGGCGCAAGCGCAGTGTTCATGGAACCGATCGTGACGCGCACGGCGGCGGCGATTATGAAAGGCGAGACCATGCGGTGGTGGGAACCGCTGGTGGCGTCGGCCACGGCGACCCTGATACCGCTGATCGCGCTTGGCACCGTGCTTCCGCAGGCCATTCGCCTGAGGGTGCGCGTGATGGAACGTATCGGGGCGGATTCCGGCCGGATTGTTGCCATATCCACGCTGGGCAGCATCTGCGGCACACTTGCAACATCCACACTTTTCGTCGCATGGGGTGTGCAGGAGTCGCTGTACGCAACCTGCGCGTTGGTAGGCGCCGGCGGTATCGCAATCCTTGTGACGCACTTCTTTGGCACGAGGCGCAAGGCGACTGCCGTTGCGGTGACTGCAGCGCTATTGTTCTCCGCCGCAGTTCGCGCCGAAGACGGCGTTACGCTTCACGAAGACTACTCTGCCTACCACCACATACTGGTCCGGGATGAAGACGGCAAGCGGATCATGTACTTCGACAATGCACAGCAGACCATCATGGACGCCAACGACCCATATAGCGGCGGATTCGAGTACACCGACTACTTCCACGTAGCCACGCTGCTGGATCCCACGATCAAGTCTGTCTTGTTTGTGGGCCTCGGCGGCGGCACGGGTCCGAAAAGTTTTCTGAAGCAGTATCCAACCGTGCGAATGGACGTCGTGGAAATCGACCCGGCAGTGGTGACAGTTGCAAAAAAGTATTTTCAAGTGCCCGAAGATGACCGTATGCGCATCGTGACTACGGACGGTCGAGCGTTTGTACAACGTAGCCAGAACAAGTACGGCGCCGTCATCATGGACGCGTATGCTTCCGGCAGAAACGGCGCCTACCTCCCCTATCACCTCGCGACGAAGGAATTCTTTCAGGCCACCGCGGACCGCCTCGAAAACGGTGGCAGCCTCGTCTACAACGTCATGGGCGTGTACGGCGGCGCAAACGACAAGATTGTGCGCGGCATGTTGAAGACGCTCGAGAGTGTCTTCCAGGCTGTCTACGTGTTTGAAGCCGAATCGAGCTGGAACACGGTCTTCGTCGCGCAAAAGATTGACTACGCAAAACTGAAACCGGATGGCACGCGCGACGGTAAAGCCTGGCCGGAAGGCCCGTGGCTGGCCCACCCCACAAACCTCTCGGAGTTGGCCGCGAAGGCCGTGGCGCAGGGCCGCTATGTTCCGAAGGACATGGTGCAACGACTGACGCAAATCTCGCGCGCGCAAAGTTCGCTCCGCGACGGATTGCTGTTCACCGACAACAACGCCCCGGTGGACATCGCACAGTAGTTTTTTCCATCCGCTACGCGCCGGTGAGCATCTCCAGAAACGCGCGCGCGGCGCGGGTTTGATAAACACCCTTTCGATGTATCGTTCCAATCGATACGCGAGGCAACCCCGGTACGCGCAGTGTCACCAAATCCTTGTCCTGACGCGTAACCACGTTTGCGGGCAGGAAAGACACACCGATGCCCTCCCCAACATATCGCTTGATGACTTCAAAACTTCCCGAATCCAGCGCGACACGAGGATCAAAACCGTTGGCGCGAAAATGCGCGCGCATCAGCGCACCGGTTCTTGTCTGTTCTTCCAGCATGAGGAATGTTTCCGAGCGCAGATCGGTTAACGCAACCGGTTTCTTGCGCTTGGCGAATGGGTGCTGTTGTGAAGCGACAAGAAGTAGTTCTTGTTCCATGAGTATTCGCTCTTCCAACTGGGGGATGCGAGTCGGTAAGGTTACAATTCCCAAATCCAAATCGCCGCGCATCACGAGCTGCGCAATCGCCTCCGTTGGTCGATTGACAATGTGAAGACGCGCACCGGGCTCCGACTGCATGAATCGGCGTACGATTGGAGGAAGCACGTATAAGGCAGTCGTGTCGCTCGTGCCAAGCCGCAACTCCCGCGATTCGGTCTCGTCGAAATCGCGCATTCCCTGGCGAATGCTATCTGCATCGGCCAGGAGCGCGCAGGCCCGATCGTAGAGCCGCTGGCCTGCCGGCGTGGGACGCGAAGTCTTCCGGTCCAGGAGCGTCTGGCCCGTTTCGCGTTCAAGACCCTTGATTTGGTGGGTTATCGCAGGCTGCGTCCGGTGCATGGTCTCCGCGGCGGCCCGAAAACTTCCATTCTCGACTACCGCCCGAAAGGAGCGAAGCTGATCGAGGGTCATAACAC
>CALEZK010000034.1 GCA_937928585.1 uncultured bacterium
TGAGGTCTTCCAAGGAGAGTTCTCCAGCGCGTACTATGCCCAAATGACGGTAACTTACTCCAGGATAAAGGGTTATGGGATATTTTGCGAAGGCATTATTAAGAGTAGGGATGATCTGGGCTGCTTCCTCGGTCGAGATGTGGCCTGCGGTAAAGCTCTTCATGCGGCCATTTTCCAACGTAACTAGGTTGCACCGGAAGGCCACGTCATCTGCGGTAAGCTTGATCCCCTGTCTTGCCGCTTCCAAGGGCGCCCGGCCGGTAAAGGTCTCGTGCGGGTTGTAGCCAAACATGGTAAGGTTGCCGATATCGCTGCCCGGTGGCAGGTCGTCGGGGATGGGTTTGAATAGCGCGCAGATGCCCGCTTGGGCTATCGCGTCCATCGCCGGTGTTCTAGCGGCTTCCAAGGGCGTGCGACCATCCAATTCAGGAATGGGGAAGTCGGCCATGCCGTCGCCCAACAGCACGAGATATTTCACGAAAAAGGCTCCCGTGGTAGTACAATTTGGCAGAATACGCGAGCGTAACATAGGGCGGGGTGCAAGTCAAGGTATGTGCTTGTTATCACAAGTGGTTACAGTCTTTTTGTTTGGGGGATCTCGATGAAGGGCGGGGCTCAGACGGAGTTTCTGGATCGCGCACGTCTTCTGCTCAAGGAAGCGGGTATATCGATGCCTGAGTCTGCGGTGGATCGTCTGGAACGGCATGTTTCCTTGGTACGCGATTTCAATCGCGTTGTTGGGGTGGTGTCTAGAGCGGAAGTGGACCATCTATGGGAGCGTCACGTAGTCGATGCGTTGAGTCTTGCGCCATTGGTACGGCGGTATGCCGGAAAGGGCGCTTCATTACTCGATATTGGTTCGGGCGGCGGTTTCCCGGCCCTGCCGCTGAAAGTGGTACTTCCGGACCTTCAAGTTACCTTGCTGGAGCGTGCCGAGGGCAAGATTGGCTTTCTGCGGAAGGCCGTGGCGGCGTTGGGACTTGAAGACGTGCTGATTCTCCATGGTGCTTTCCCTGCGGCAGTTGCTGGCATGACCCCATCTGTCATCACCGCGCGTGCTGTTGAACGTCCGGAGGGACTTCAGAAGGATATTCTATCCTTTATCACGAAGGGTGCCGTGTATTTGTGCCAATCCTCGGTAAATTTTGGCGATGACGTCGAGGTTCTACCGGTAAATGATGGGTGGAGTGACGCCGGGCTGCGCCGTGGGACCCTTCGCGTGGTGCGTAGACGGGACTCGTCCTAGCCAAGGTTCCACGTGGAACTTTTTCGGCGGGAGCGCTCGATTCGAGTTCTGATTCTATCGCCTACCTGGCTGATTAGTCTAGAAGGAGACCCCCACCTTACTCAATTACCTGTCCGCACCCGCCTCGGACCTCCTTTGCCTACATTCGCTGATACCCCCGGATCACAGGCGCTCGGCCCCGGTAGAACTAGTCACGACGTGTCGCCCCTCGCATGCAACATGCCTTGCAGGGGAAGCAACCGGCTGTACTCGCTGGCGAGAAGGCAGGGAAGAACGAATTCGCCCCTTGTCCGCCGAACTCTCCAGACCCCATACCGCCCCACTGAATCAACACGCCGGCATTCCGCCCCTCTTCACTTGATAGGTTCCACGTGGAACCTATCTCAATAGAAAGAAAGCATGCGAACGTTCGTTTGTGCTATTATGGTGCAGTCTGCGCGCGGTTCCCTTTAAGTGTCTGATTACCCTACCCCTATCCAATCCACCGTGCGCGCCCAACCTATCGTATTGTCCTTTTCTTAACGGAATCGTCTAGAATCCGCTCACAAGAAAACCAGCGTTACATTTGGCAGGATCATCGCACCACCAATGGCAAACCTTGATAGACTCTGCGTCCACACCATGACCACTAAACCGTGGACCCTCCGCGAAGCAATCACTGGCTATGTAAAAGCAGGCGTTCCCGCAATTACGGTCTGGCGGCAACATCTCGAAACCGTAGGCGTCACGGAAGCGGCGCGCATGTTGCAAGAGTCCGAACTCAAGGTGGTGAG
Source organism: uncultured bacterium (assembly GCA_937928585.1). Lineage (GTDB taxonomy): Bacteria > Hydrogenedentota > Hydrogenedentia > Hydrogenedentales > SLHB01 > JABWCD01. Next base: position 2,020 of record CALEZK010000034.1, read on the forward strand.
CCTGTGCCGAGGCGGGTTCTTCCCCGGCGTTACGCACGCAAAGCGGCAATTCGCAATCGAGGACAACAAGCGCGCCATTGACGAGGCACAAGCCATCGGCGCGCCGCTGGTCGTCCTCGTCTGTGGTGCCGTACCCGGAATGCCGCTGGCGGAAGCCCGCAAGCAGATCGTCGACGGCATCGCGACAGTCCTCGACCACGCGGAGCAGGCGCAGGTAAAACTCGGTATCGAACCGCTTCACCCGATGTACGCGGATACCCGCTCTGCAGTCAATACCCTGGAACAGGCGAACAATATGGTCGCCGCCTTGCGAAATCCATGGGTCGGCGTGACGGTTGACGTGTATCACGTGTGGTGGGACCCGTACCTGCAATCCGAAATACAGCGCGCGGGCAAGAGCATCTTCTCCTTTCATGTCTGCGACTGGCGCGACCCAACCCGCGATGTCCTGAATGACCGAACACTAATGGGTGAGGGCTGCATCAACATTCCCCAAATACGCGGGTGGGTGGAAGACGCGGGCTTCACAGGCGCCATCGAAGTAGAAATTTTCTCGGAAGAATACTGGGCCGAAGACCAGGCGGAGTATTTGGAGAAAATCAAAACAGCCTTTACGAAGCATTGCTGACGACACCCGGTCTTGTAGGAAATACAACCGCCTGAAATCGAAAAAATGTATCGCCACAATAAAACACGAGAATGTAAAAGGACTGTTGCCAGCGAGTGCCGATAAAATCTCGATTCTTACGGTCCCAACGCTCATTATCGCCTTGGTCCTTTTCCGTGTACGCTTTAAGTTTCCTACTTGTGAGTGAGGAGTTGCTTCATGGTGCGGATAATTGCCCTGTTCGTAATGCTGTGCGGAATCTCCGCGGCGCAGCCCTTGGCGAAAACAGGCAGTGTATTTTACTCGCCAGAGATAATCGCGCGCGCGACGGCGAACGCGTCGCAGCACGAATGGGCAAAGTCCATTCGCGATGCGACCGTGGCGAAAGCAGCGCCATGGGTGGACATGCCCGACGATGCGCTGTGGGATCTGATGATGGGGCCAAACATTCCGCGGACGTGGCACGTCTGGTCGGACGGGCATTGCCCATCGTGCAAAGAGCCCGTGCGGATGTACGAGTGGCTGGCGGACCCGTTCGCCCATCCCTGGAAACTGAAATGCCCGAAGTGCGCCGAACTTTTTCCCAAGAACGACTTCGAGAGATACCACAAGTCCGGGTATGACGAACACGGCGTGTTCCAGACCGCACTAGCCGACAAGTCGCTGCTCTTCAATACCGAGCATCCCGATCCAGCCGATCCCCTGCATCGATTTGGCGTAGACGATGGCGATGGCTACGTGGACGGCGACAAGCGATGGCGGTTCATCGGCTACTACGTAATCTTCGGACACTGGAAGAAACTTGTGCACGCCGGCATCGAGAACCTGAGCGCGGCCTACGCGGTCACAAATGATCCAAAGTATGCCTACAAAGCAGCGATACTGCTCGATCGCGTCGCAGATGTCTATCTGACTTTCGATTTTCATACCCAGGGTGGCTGGGTATATGAAACAACAAACGGCACGCGCGGGCAGGTTTCAACGTGGCACGACGCATGCGAAGAAGTCCGCGCCATGGCCTATGCCTACGACCGTATCTACGACGGAGCAAAGGCGCAGGAACCAGCGCTGACAGAGTACCTCTCTCGAAAAGCAGAAACGTACAAACTGGCCAACGCCAAAAAAAGCTGGGCAGACATACAACGCAATATCGAGTCCGGGATTTTCGAAAGCACGCTGGCAAACCGCCCGCGTATCGAATCGAATTATCCGCGAACAGACATGACAATCCTTGTCATCCACACGGTGCTCGGCTGGCCGGGGAATCGCGATGTTGTGATGCAACAGTTGGACGCAATCATCGACAAATCCACCGCCGTGGACGGCATGAGTGGAGAGAAGGGAATCGGTGGATACTCGAGCATCGCGCCGAGCGCGCTCGCGGAAATTCTGACGCAAATGACCCGGCTCGATCCCGGCTTCTTGCGAGATGTTTACAAACGAAAGCCGGCAATACACGATGCCTATCGTTTCAGTGTCGATATCTGGTGTATGGAAGAATGGTATCCGCGTGTGGGCGATTCAAATGCGTTCGGACGGAAAAACGCGCAGTTCGGCGGCACCACCTACACTCCAAACACCGGCGCGGAAGGCTCGGTATTCTCATTCCTCTGGGACCTTTACAAAGTCACCGGCGACCACAGCCTCGCACAGGTAATCTACCACGAGAACCGCAAGAGCGTAGACGGTCTGCCGCACGATCTGTTTGCAGAAGATCCAGCGGCGTTCCAGAAGAACGTGCAGGCAATCATTGACGCGCACGGCAGCGAACTGACGCAAACGAGCGTGAACAAGCAAAACTGGCGACTTGCCGTCTTGCGTGCAGGCAAGGGTGAAAATCGGCGCGCGCTGTGGATTGATTACGACTCCGGCGGTGGCCACGGCCATTCCGACGGACTCAACATCGGCCTCTTTGCAAAAGGACTGGATCTCATTCCCGATTTTGGGTATCCACCGGTCGGGTATGGCGGTTGGGGCGCGCCGCGCGCAACGTGGTACAAGAAAACCGCATCGCATGCAACCGTCGTGGTCGACGGCCAAAACCAAAAAGACGCCCAAGGGACCACCACCTTGTGGGCGGATGGTGAAGACTTTCGTGCGATCCGCGTTTCTTCTCCGGAGATGATCGGCGGCGAAATCTATGAGCGCACCGTAGCGATGGTTGACCTGGATGACCGCGACTCGTACATCGTGGACGTATTTCGCGTAAAAGGCGGAACCGACCATGCAAAGTTTTTTGGATCTTTCTTCGGGAGCGTGGCGACGAATGGTTTGACGCTAGCCGACGCACCTGATTTCGGTGGCGATACGCAGATGCGCGCATTCAAGACGGACGCAACCCCAAAACCCGGCTGGAGCGTGGCATGGACATTGGATGATGCCTTCGACTACATAGCGGAGGACCGCGCCGTCCACCTGAAATACACCGATCTCACAACCAACGCGTCAGCAACGGTCTGTGAAGCGTGGATCGACACCGGTATTTACGGTGGGGAAACGGAGGCATGGATTCCACGCGTGATGGTTCGCCGAACATCCTCGGATGGTCCATTGGAATCGACGTTCGTAAGCGTAATAGAACCGCACGACGGCACGCCAAAGCTAAAGGCAATACGACGGGTCCCGCTGACGGTGAAAAGCGCCGCTGCGCCGGACGCAGCAGTTGGCATCGCCGTAACGCGTAACGACGGCAGGACCGATCTGCTCGTCGTCAATCCCGAGAAATCTGGATTACTCAGCATGAGTGATTACGGCCTCGAAGTCGACGGCGAATTGGTGTGTGTGACGACTAGCGCCAGTGGCGCTACGCGAATTCGGGGTATTCGAGCCGAGCAAGTAAACGTGCACGGCAAGTCGGTCCTGACGCGCCCTCAGCAGCAATACTTCGACTACAAAGCTGAATGAATCCTTGACCTGGCCCTGCGTTTCGAAAGTCCTTTCGTGCAGAACTGGGCTATTGCACCGAGAGTCGTCTTGTAAACAAGTACAAGGCCAATGTATAGCCGGCCGCACCCACGACGAACACCGTCGTAAAGTTCGAGGCCATTGCAAGCACGATCGCAAGCACGGAACCGAGAACGGTTGCGCCGCCATTAACTCCCCACATCCAGGGCACGGCATCGCGAGCGTGTGTTGCAACCAACCGAATGCCTTCGGGGAACGGCATTCCCATAAAAAAGCCCAACGGCGCCACCAAAACCGCGGTAACGAGACCCCGTTGCCAAAGTTCCCAGCCCAGCACCAGTGGAACGATGTACGGGTACACGAAAGCCGCAACCAGGATTGAGACAATTCCCCCAGCAAGCCCCACCGCAAGCGGCAGGCGGAGCATAGCGCGGGCCTGACTGCCGATACCCGCGAACAAAAGTAGTGTAGCGAGCACCAGCGCCAGGGATCGTGCGGGATGGCCCAATAGCAGCGAGAAGCGCTGCATGAGTGCAATCTCTACAAATATAAAAGAAATTCCCAAACACAAGAAATAAGCCAGCCAAGATTTGAATCGGGGAATTCGGGCTCTGCCCCGCTTCAACAAGGGCAAGACCATAAATAGGACCACCACCACAGTCAAAAGCCCCAACAGCGTAAATAGCGTCAGCGATGCACGTCCGCCCCGTAGTATCTGGGATGCGCTGCTGGTGTATCGCGCCATAAACAACTGGCGTACACTGAGAAAGTTGAAGAAGAACGGACTATCGTCCCAGACCGGCCGCGCGTCGTAATTGAACTCCGCGAGCGTATCCAGTTGCTTTCCCTCCCGACGGAGATCGGCGTATTTGGCGATCGTCCGCTGCACCGCGTATGACTCGTCTTCCGCCCGTATCGGGAAGACCATTTCCAGGCCATGCTGCGAAACGTGACCGCGAATGGTATCGACGTGTTCTGTTGTGAACGGCTGATTGCTTGCCATGAAACCGATAAATTCATTTCGGGGGTTGTAGGCCGCGATCAGGTGCGACTCGGGGTTTTCATATCCAAGCTCGTACAACGCCTCCAGCATAACCGCGAACAGGCGCACAGACTCGGCAGGGGTTTTCCATCTCGAAATGTTCAGGATGCCGCCCGGCGTCAAGTGAGTCAGATAGTCCTTCATGGCCTCCACGGTGTAGAGGTAACTCTCCGATAACACATATGCACCAGAGTTCAACGCGGCGAACGTATCGATCGCATTCATAATAATTACGTCGTAGTGCTTTCCGCCGCGCCGCACAAAGCTGCGGCCCTCTTCGCAGTGAACCGATACCGTCGGTTGCCCAAAGACTTGCTTCGTGAAATCCGCAAACTCGTCTACCACGATACGAGCCGTCGTTGGATTGATCTCAATGGCATCAATTTGTTTCGCCTTTGCGCAAATCGCGTTCAGCACATCCACGCCGCCGCCGGATCCAATAACCAATACCGACTCAGGCGCCCATTTCAAGAGATACGGCGAAGCCCATGTCATGAGGCACTGTTCTTCTAATTTCCAGGGCTTTCGCGGTTCCTTTCTATCGAGCACCATGGCGGTCCAGGCATCCCCATCAATAAACACCCGATACTCGCCCCGATGCCGAACACTCCCCGTTACATCGATCCGTGAAATGGGGTTCCACTCCGAAAACTCGAGCGATGGCGAGACCGACCGTTCTCCACCCGTTAAGTGATACATGGCGACAATCGCTTTTGTCCTTTCCGGCCGTATGCTCCGGTCAATTTCGAACTCGAACGAAATAATTCCGATCGCGGTTGCAACGCACAATATTCCGCCATAGAGGCTAACCCGCGACCGAGGGTAGAGCGCCAAAGCCGGGAACGTAACCAACCCCGCGGCTACAATCACCAAGGTTACCGCACCCAGCGGTCGTATCAGCACGATAAACAAGATGCAACCCGCAGCAGCGCCCACAAGGTCCGCAAAATAGAGGAAGTTCATGTGCTCCGCATAATCACGAAACACCAAACCCAGAATCCAGCCGGAAAAAAAGTACGGAAGCACGGCCACCGAATAGGTCAGATAAAGAAGCCACTGGCTGGACTTGCTCGTTGCGAGCGCGGCCGAGTTTACATCCAACTGTGTCATCACAAGTGAGGAAACCAGCGTAGAAACGAAGAAAAGGAAGCCGGCGAGAGGAACGGTCAACGTGCGTGCCAACCGCGAGTCCTCGCCAAAAGACATCCAGGTCCCGCTTATTCCGAAACCCAACAGCGCCACGGATATGATGAAGTAGACGATGTGGTTCCAGTAAACAACGCTGAATATGCGTGTCTGAACAAGCTGCAGGAGTAGCGTCGCGGCAGCGACGCTAAAGGCCGCAATGGTAGGACGAATAAGTCGGACCGAATTCCCTTCACCCATTACTTGGACCCTCGCTTGGAAAGACCCACACGGACGAATAAATGAAGTTCGAGACTACTCCCCTTGCAGTTCAGCATACAGGCTTGGTTAGGTCACGTAAAGCTGACCAGACACGAGACACTTCGGCGGAGGGTTTTGAACGCGATGCTTGGCCGCCCGCGGAAAGAAGTCGCCTGCTACAGTGTTTTCAACAGGGTCTCTTGCCAGCCATCCGGCAAGATGGCTCTATTCACAAATGTGATGCGCCGCTGGTCGTCTCCGGCGTGTTCGAACGCGATATCCATGCGACTATCCGGGAGGAGACCATCCGCGCGTTCAGCCCATTCCACCGCACAGAGCCCATCGGCCTCGAACAATTCCGTGCTGCCAAGGTCTTCCACTTCGTATGGACCATGCAACCGATACAAATCAAAGTGATACAGCTTTCGCGCGTCGCCGTATTCATTAATGAGGGTGAACGTGGGACTGTGCACGGCAAGCGGCGCGCCAATCTCCTGCGCCATGCCGCGCACAAAACAGGTTTTGCCGGACGCCAGATCGCCCCGCAACGCGATGACGCCGCGCGTCAGTATCGCGGCCATCGCGCGGCCCAACCGCTCCGTTTCCTCCGGCGAGGAAGTCACGAGCGTCAATGCGTCCGCACTCACGGTTTTGCGATCGCCTCGCGAAACAGATCGACGTATGCGTTTGCAGAGCGCTGCCACGAAAAGTCCTGCGACATCGCCATCTTCTGAACGTCCTGAAATTTATTCTCGTCTGCGAAGAGTTTTAGCGCGCGGGCGATCATATTCTGAAACGCGCGTTCGCTCCACGAAGCGAACACGAGTCCCGTCGCGGTGCCGTGTTCAATGTTTGTGGGTGATGCATCGTTCACCGTATCCGCAAGACCGCCGGTGCGGTGAACGACGGGCAACGCGCCGTACCGCATCGCGTACATCTGGCTCAGTCCACAGGGTTCCGTGCGCGACGGCATCAGGTAGAAATCCGATCCCGCATAGATCTGGTGCGCGAGGTCTTCATCGTACCCAATGTGCACATGCATTTTTTTGGCGTGCCGCGCCTGTACCGTGCGCAGCGCGTCTTCAAATACAGGATCACCTGATCCCAGAATCACGAGTTGCACATTCCGGCGCAGGAGGTCGTCCAGACAGGACAGAAGCAGATCAATTCCCTTGTCCCAGACGAGGCGCGTGACCATCGAGAAAACAGGGGCATCGCCAACAGGCAGCCCAACGCGGCGCTGGAGCGCTGACTTGCACAAACGTTTTCCCGAGAGATCCGAAGCCGAAAAACTCGCCGGTATTCGCCGATCGTTTGCCGGGTCCCAGATCGCAGTATCCACACCATTCGGAATGCCGGTGAGGTCCTGCGCGCGCGTTCTCAATACGCCTTCAAGTCCGTGTCCGGCGATCTCCGTCTGAATCTCTTTCGCGTACGTAACGCTGACCGTATTAATTTTGGAGGCAAAAATGATGCCTGCCTTCATAAGATTGATGTCGCCGTAGAACTCCAAATACTTTGGCGAGAAGAGTTCCCAGCCCAATCCGGTTTTCGGCATGAGCGTCGACGGATAGCGCCCTTGATACGCCATGTTGTGAATTGTGAACAACGATGGCTTGTTGCTCCATACGGGATGATCGATGCAGCGCGTCTTGATGTAAGCGGGGATGGGCGCGGTATGCCAATCGTGGCAGTGCACGATGTCAGGCACCCAACCCGCATTGCGAATGCCGTCCAATGTCGCCAGGCAGAAAAAGCAGAATCGCTGAACGTTGTCGGGATATTCCTGGCCGCCGACCCCATAGGGATGTTCACGATTGTAATAGTCATTGTGTTCGATCAGATACAGCGGAACATTGGAATCCGGCATGATACTGCGGCGCACGGCACCATACACTGGCCCATCCAGCCACGCGGTGCAGGTGGCGACTTGTTCTCCCCAGGAGCTTTTGGGAATCGTGCCGTATCCGGGCATGACAACGCGGCAGTCATGTCCAAGCGCACGCAACGCACTGGGGAGCGCGCTGGACACATCGCCCAATCCACCAGTTTTCACCAGGGGCGCGGCTTCAGAAGTTACAAACAGTATTTTCAATGGCTCAGCCATGGATTCCACTACTCCGTAATGGCCCTAAACAATTCGGGCTCAACATAAGTGCTGACGCGCAGTTTCTTAC
>CALEZK010000035.1 GCA_937928585.1 uncultured bacterium
ATCCCAGCACATAGCGCGCGCCAACGGCATAGGCAAGCGCGCGTGCCTCGCGCAATTCCTGAAACACGATTCCCGCCATGCCGCCCGCGAAGTAATTATTGAACATGATCGACGCGGGGACCTTTTCTTCCGAGTACATTTCGCCGGGAAAATCGATCTGCACCTGCGCCTGCGCCGTTTCCTTGTCAAAGAAATAGATCTCGTTCTGCGCGGCACTGCGGAGCTGCTTTGAACGATAGGGAGGCGGATCGAGCAGCGGCGCGGTAACGGGATGGTGCTTACGAACGAGCGCAATCACTTCCTCCTGCGGCAGCGAACCCACGTACATGATCGCATGCTTGTGCTTCAGCAGGCCGCTGGTTACGCCATGCAACTCTTCCACCGTCAAGGCGCGAACCCCCGCCTCCGGCATCATCCGCAGGAACGAAGACTCCGGCCCAAACCGATTGAACTGGACCAACGCGGCAAAGATGGTGCCAGGGTCCTTGCGTCCGTCCTCGCGGCGCGCAATGACGTTTGCGACCAACTGATCCAGCGTAGTCTTGTCTGCCGCGGGATTGTTTATCACATCCATCATCAACGCAAGCGACGGTTCCAGATTTTCGTCGAGACCCGCAATCGAGAAACTCGATTCCGTATCGCCTACACCGAAATTGAAACTTGTGCCGAGTTTGTACCATTCCTTTTGCAGCGCGTCCGCGGCGAGCGATTTGGTACCGGATTTGTCGAGCAACTGTTGCGCAACCATCAGGCGATTGTCGTGATCTGTGCCAACGTCCGTTGCAAACGTCAGCGCGAAAAGATCGTTGATTGGATTCTTTACGTAATAGAAGCGAATGCCATTCGGGTCATCCGTGATCGCGTAATCTTTGGCCGGATCGAGAAACACCGGTTCCAGCGGAGCAACCGGCATCGCCATGACACTCTTGGCAAACTCCGATTGACGCCGCGGATCGATCTGGAGCTGGTCGATGGCAGGCTTTTCGATCTTCGGCACATCGTGCTGACCATCCTCGCGATACCCCGCCACAAAGTCGTCGCGGAAGTATTTTTTGGCTACGCGCACAATGTCTTTTTTCGTAAGCTTTTCCAGGCGGTCCAATTGGCCAACGGAATGGTCCCAGTCCTGAAACGAGATAAAGGACTCGCGCATATACGACACACGGGACTCATCCGACTCGAGCCCGCCCTTGCGCATCTTCTTAAAGTCGGTGACGATCGCAGGGATCACCCAATCCTCAATTTCACCGCGCTTTATTTTCTCGATCTGTTCCAACAACAGCTTTTCAACGTCAGCGAGGGACTGCCCGTCATTCGGAACGCCGTAGAGATACTGCGCGCCGTAATCGTTGTTCAGGATCGGGTATGACCCCGCGCCGCGGACCTTCTGCGCCTGCACGAGATCGAGGTCGATCAATCCGGCGACGGAATTCGACAAGGTCATATCGAGCAACAACAGCGCCTCGGCGTCCTTATGGTTCTGCGACGCCGTGCGAAAAGCGAGCAGGACAAATTCTTCGCCGGGATATTTCACGGAAACGCGTTCGACGCCGTTCAACGGCTTCTCGCGCCACTTCTTCGCCTTAGGCAACTTCGCGGGCTGCCACACCGAGAAATGCTTGTCGATCAGCGCAATCGTTTCGTCCTTCTTGATGTCGCCGGAAATGCAGATCGCAAGGTTGTTCGGCACGTAGTAGGTTCTGAAATAGTTCTCGATGTTGACGAGCGACGGTTTCTTCAGGTCATCCACCGAGCCCAGCGTGGTCTGTTGTCCGTAAGGATGGTTCTTGAACAAGAGCGACGACACAGCCTCGTTGATGATCCGGTCCCGGTTGTCCATCGAACGGTTCTTTTCTTCGTACACAATTTCCAACTCAGGCTGGAAAAGGCGAAACACGGGGTTGATGAACCGTTCGGTCTCGACGATGGCCCATTGCTCAAGCCGGTTAGACGGCAGCTCGACTTTGTAAACCGTCTCTTCATTGGACGTGTGCGCATTCACATCGGAAGCGCCCATGGACTTGTACATCCGGTCAAACTCATTGGGAATCGCGAACTCAGCGGCTTTCTTCGATTCCTCGTTGATCTGCGCGTAGATCGCTTTGCGTTTTTCCGGGTCTTCCTCTCGAAAATGCTCCTCATACAATGCCGTGATGCGATCAATATGCTGCTTTTCCTTGGCGTAATCGAGTGTGCCGAGTTTCTGCGTGCCTTTGAACAGCAAGTGTTCAAGATAATGCGCGAGCCCCGTGGTTTCCGCGGGGTCGTGCTTGCTTCCCGCGCGCACCACAATCTCCGCATAGAACCGTGGCTGTTGGTGGTTTTCGGTCAGGTAGACCGTCAGGCCGTTGTCCAACTGGTAAATCGTCACAGCCATCGGATCATTGTCGGCGGGCTCGTGAATGACCTTGTAACCTGCCCAAGACGGAAGAGCCGCGAAGAAAGCCAACGCCGTTGCCACGAATCGAAGTTTCCACACCGCAGACATCAGGACACCTCCAAACTTAAAGTTCACTCTTGGTAGCGGACGACGCGCGCTAATTCCGGTCGCGATCCGGATCGCGCTGGAAAATGAAGAAATGTTGTGACGGCAGGAACTCCTGCAAGTCGATCAACTCGAAGCCGGCCTTGTTCCATTCCACCAGCACCTGTTGGACGGACATGCGATGCTCTTCCTTGATGTGCTTCGCCGTGTCGCCCAGCAGCCGATACTCGATAAGCGCGATCTTGCCGTCCGGTTTCAGGGCTTCGCGCATCCGCGCCAGCATCGGTTCCGGTTGTTGGAATTCGTGATAGACGTCCACGAGAATCATCCAATCTATCGCGCCCTTGGGAAGCTTTGGATCAATTTCATCGCCAAGGATTGGCTCGAAATTCGTGATGCCTTCCTTCGCGCACTTCTCCTTCATGATCTCGATGAATTCCGGCTGGATCTCGACGCCGTACACTTTCCCTTCGGGGGCGACGGCTTTCGCCATGCGCCGCACGAAATAACCGGTGCCGCACCCGATGTCGGCGACGACATCGCCAGGCTTGAGGCCCATGGCCTTGATGACTTCGTCCGGCCGTTCTTCCTGCTCACGCTCGGGGCGTTCCAGCCAGTCCGCGCCATGATAGCTCATGACCGGCGCCGGCACGCGCGGCGCCGGTTCATCCGCCCGTGCAAATCCGGCAACGAGCGCCACAAGAAGCGTTAGACGTAATAGGGTACGCAGGGCGGAAAAACTACAATCCATAATGGACGACCTCTTACATTGCACCAAGGGTTATGACTATAGGGCAACACCGCAGGAAACACCACTCCCGGCGAGAAGGTGCAGTGGAATGGGGTGCTTGGTAAACTGCTGCCCGGCTGCCAATCTCAACCGATACAGGAAACGTCATACATGGGCGCGAGCGAACTTCAGTTTAATGGAACCGAACGCTACTACCTCGATCCCGAGCTGAAAGCCATCGTGAATATGGCATTGGCAATGGAAAAGCCCCTGTTATTGACGGGCGAGGCGGGGACCGGTAAGACGCAGCTCGCGATGGAAGTCGCGCGTGCGCTTGCGCTGCCGACCGAAGTGCTGCGCGCGAAATCGACAATCAAGGGCGAGGAAGCTTGCTATGTGCAGGACACCGTGCTGCGCCTCAATGACGCCCGGTTCGGCAGCGGCGAAACAGGCCGTGCCGTGGACAACTTTTTCGATTACGTAATTTGGGGACCGATCGGGCGCGCATTCCGCGCGGACTCCAAAGTGATGCTGCTATTGGACGAGATCGACAAGACCGAATCGGACGTGCAAGACAATCTCCTCGATATTCTCGAAGACTGCGAATTCACCATTCGCGAAGTAAACACGACGATAAAGGCAACGATTCGCCCCGCGATATTTCTTACGTCAAACGCGAAGCGCGAGCTATCGGACCCCTTTCTGCGGCGGTGCTTTTGTCACCACATCGCGTTTCCATCGCCGGAGCAGATGCACGAGATTCTAAAGCTGCATTTCCCGAAGACCAGCGCCAAATTGATGGAGACGGCCATCGCCATCTTTTACGAACTGCGCGAACGCGGGTTCGAAAAGCCTCCGGCTACCAGCGAACTGATCAACTGGATCGGCGCGCTCGAACGCAGCGGGCAACTGCCGGACGCCAAGAATCCACCGCTAATCGGCGTACTGCTCAAGCGGGCGGGAGACATCGCCACCTACCGCGACAGCGGAAAAGGAAGGCGGTTCCTGTAAACGCATGCTTTAGCGCCGGTATCGAACCTGAACGGCGGATTCCGCCGTTGGCCAGCGCCAGGGAGGTTACGCGATGAGTGTTGAGTCTGTACCCCGCAAACGGAGCCTGCTTCGGTGGCCGCTCGTGCTGATCTGGCGCGCGACCACCGCCGTGTCCAATCGCATCGGCATACTCGCTTCCATAGGCGTTGGCGCAATCGCAATGCTGATTGGCTTCTTTCTGATCGGTACCCTCGTAGGAGCAGTGATAGGAATTCCCATGTTTCTTTTGGGATTGCTGCTGTTTCTGCGTGGGCTGATCTAGCGCGGATTTGTTGCCTTCAAACCGAATATAACGCGTCCGGTTAACAGTAACGCGACTGTCAGTCCGGCCCAAGCCAGCATGCCGACACCCCAGATCAGCCACGAGATTCCTGCGCTGGACGCATAGTCCGCCGAACTGAAGTACGCGAGGATCGGAGAGGCCAGATTGAGCCACGCATCCGGCGAACTCGCGGGACCGCCCACCCACAAAACGAAGGGCGACTGCCGCAACGGCGCCGTACCGACAACACCGGCAACGTGGGCTACGAGGTAGCCGCTGAGCGCAAGGCCGATCGCCCCGTACACATTGCGCACAAGCACGGCGCTCACGCACGCGATGGCCGCGGCAAGGCAACAGCACACGCCAAGCGTCACAATACCCATACCTACAATTGCCAACTGACGCCACAACAACGTCCATTCGTAGGAGCGCTGCGGCCAGTCGAGCGGCACGAGCACCGGAAGCGAAGCAAGTGCCGCAAGCAGCAAGAGGCTTGCGCATCGTCGTGAGAGATAGCTCACTTTTCCGAAGAAAATCTCGCTGTCGGTCAAGGCCGAAGCGCGCAGCAAGTCCAGCGCATGGCCGCGGTAGTCCTTCGCGAACAGGTGCACAGACCAAGGAATGAGCACGACAGGCAGCAAGAGTTGTTGAAGCGAAAAAAAAGCGACGATGCCCTCAATGAAACTCGCATTTCTCCCTGATTGCAGAAAACTGGCCAGAACGGCCAACCAGACTACGAAGAGCGCCACCCCCAGCGCGCCCAGTATTCCCAACCATGCGCGGCGGTGTTGCGCGGCCCCAACGATGGATTCAAGCGCCAGAACCGGATTGCGCATGTCGGAGAACTCACGATGGGGCGAAACTTTCGCGGCGCCTGGAGCGCGCTCTTTACTTCGAGATCTGGCGAGTGCCGACGATGCGAAGCCGAGGCATAGCGCTGACACCACGCAACAGGTCAAACAACACGAGAACATCGCAACCCATGAGCCAGGGGCGTGTGATGCAAGCGCAAGTGATGACAATAGGGGAAACAGGTAAGGCGAAGGGGTCATCAATGTGCCAACGTCTCCGGGGATGAGATTAAGTGCTTCGCCTATGACGACGAACAGGAAGAAGCACCAGCCGCCCTGGACGAATACAGCAGCCATGGCCAATAGCGCGCCTGCGTATGGATTGCGTACGATGGCAGCAGAAGCGATGCCAATGCTCGCCGCTGTGAACACGGACACCAGCAAAAGCGCGGTGTAACCGAGCAAAGTGGCGACATCCACCCCGACCATGAAGAATACCGTAGCGCCGATGGGAACCACTGCCACGCCTGCGAAGACAGAGAACGCGCATGCGGCGATCGCTTTTCCTATCACCAACTGCAACGACGAGATACCGGCCATGCTCAAACAATCCAGAGTCTCCTCATCCCGCTCGACAAAGTAAGACGCGCATGCGAGCAGCGCCGTGCCCAGTTGCCCGAATGCCATTAACAACGAGAAGAGCAGCGCGAGAATTACCGATGTCGACGTTGGCAAATTCGCCATCAGTTGCCGGTCGCCCGCGGGCCAGCCCGCCAGTGCGAACGAGCATCCGAGCAGCACGATAAGACAGAGCCCGAGCGCGAGGACATTCTGCCGGGACGCGGTCAAGAGTTCGCGGCGCACAAGGGCGACTACAGGGGAAAATGCACGCGTCATGGAGAGGGAGCTGCCCGATCGAAGAAATAGCATCTAATGGAGCAAAAATGCACCGCGCGCCTTTCGGCCCGAGACGACTTTGGTGATCGGGCCATGCTCTCAAGGTTTCGACCATGTTTGCATGCGCCCCGGCGAGTTGCAAGCGCGCGCGCTGGGCCGTATCCTCACGATTCAGTAAACCCAGTGAAGCAAAGGTGCATTATGCTGAAATTGGTGTCTTGGAACGTGAACGGTGTGCGGGCTGCGGGGCGCAACGGTTTTTTGGAGTGGCTCGAGGCCGAGAAGCCGGACGTCGTGTGTCTTCAGGAAACGAAAGCCAACGTAAGTGACGTCGATCCGGCGTTGCGAGAGCCGAAGGGCTATGGTAGCGTTTGGCAGTCCGCGAAGAAGAAGGGTTACAGTGGCGTAGCGACATATTTTCGAACCAAGTGCGAGCCGCTTGATGTCAGCCTGATGGGCATCGATGAGTTCGACGACGAAGGCCGTGTTCAGGCCGTCACGTTCAAGGATTTTGTCCTTGTAAATGCATATTATCCGAATGCCCAGGCCGAGCGCGCGCGTCTGCCGTACAAACTGCGGTTTTGCGATGCCATGCTGAAGTTCTGCAATGCGCTTCGCAAGAAAGGGAAAAATGTTGTCGTCTGCGGTGATTACAACATCGCGCACAAGGACATCGATCTGGCGCGCCCCAAAGACAACCGCGACAGCCCCGGATTTTATCCCGAGGAATGCGCGAGCATGGACGCGTTCGTGACTTCCGGATACATCGATACGTTTCGGCACTTCACGCCCGACCCGCACCATTACACTTGGTGGTCCTATCGGAGCAATGCGCGCGAGAAGAACATCGGTTGGCGCATTGATTATCACTGTGTGAATGAAGAATTCATCGATCGAGTAAAGAACGCGGCAATCCATTGTGACGTACGCGGGAGCGATCACTGCCCCGTATCAATTACGGTGAAATAGTGCGACGCCGCTCGCAAGTCACCAGCAAGCGCGGCGACAAGGGAGAGACGACAACCCTTGGCGGCGACGATGTATCCAAGTCGCATCCAGTGATTGAATGCTGTGGTTGCGTGGACGAGCTGCGCGCGGCTGTGGCGCTCGTGCGGCAGGAAATGATCATCCAGCGTCCCGAAGACGCCGAGTCGCAATCCTTCCTTTGGTGGCTGTTGCACTGCTGTTTCGCCATTGGAAGCCAATGCAGCGATCCGCGAAACGCGCATCCGGAATACAGAAAGGTCGATATTGGCAAGGCACATATCAACGCGCTGGAAGCTTTTCAGCATCGCCTAGAAGAAGCCGTGCAACTTCCCAAGAGCTTCATCGTATCCGCGTCGAATCCGATCGCGGCACGGGTGGATGTGTTGACTACCCAGGCGCGGCGACTGGAGCGTGCGCTGGTGCGGGTGAAGGAATCCGTTCCCGAGTTCGAATCTACAAACCTGCTCGTGTTTGTGAATCGATTGAGCGACACGCTGTACATGCTGGCAAGGAAGTTAGAGGACGGGAAGTTTCAGCCGGTGGATTACACGACCATCGAGAAGAACCAACTATAAGCCCGAGGCCTAACGTCCAAAGCGGACTTTTTGCGCGCGCTCCGCGAGCCAGCCCACCTGAACTGCCAAACGCTCCATCCACTCAGCGGCGGAATGGCCCGCGACCACTGAGCCCTGCTGTTGAATCTGGAATGACACAGTGGCGATATGTTTTACGCCCACTGCGTAATACAGCGCGGCCTCTTCATAGTAGGAAAGCGTACGATAACGCTGGTAGTGGTCCAGCAGTTCATCCACGCGCTTCGCAAGCCGTTCCGGCCGCATCGTCGTGCGCACGCACAGATTGGAAATTGCGTACGAAAGATCTTCGAGGTAGCAACCGTCCCCTGCAAACTCAAGGTCGACCACGGCACTCAACCGATCGCCCTTGAAGATAAGATTGCCGCTGTGCCAATCCCCGTGAATCAGGCCCGTCTCGAAGCGCCCGCGCTTTTCGAGGCTCAGTGCTTCCGCGGCGTCGCGCAGAAACAGGGCCAGGCGATTGCAGTGATCGTTGACCTGATCAACGTTCCCTTCTTCCTTCGCGAGGTTGTACAGCGTCGCAAACGCCTGACGCGGCACTTCGCTGAACCGCCACATCGTGGTGTCGCGCTCGGGTCTTGGAAAGTCACGGCACACCTGGTGAAAGCGGCCGAGCGTTTCCGCGGAAACTGCAAGCGTTTCCTTGGATACGGTCATTGGCGCGCCTTCGACAAACTCTTGCAGCTCCAGTGCCCAGGTGTTCAGTTCGACGATACGCGTGCCCTTGCTCGTGCGTTGAATCTTCGCCACAGGCACGCCGTTGTTTGCGAGATGATCCGAAAGGCGATGCTGAAAACGCAGCGCGTCGAGCACGAATGGGTCACGCTTGTACGTCTTTGCAAGGAACTGCCCGACGGCGGTATTCACCACCAATTTTCGATGCCGGCGCTGGTGCGCCGCTTCCATGACGGCAGGCCGATCCACGCGTCCAAGATCGTAATGTTCCCGGATCACCGCAGCCAGCATGTCCAACGAGTCCATTGCGGTGGTCACTGAATCTCCAGCGTCAATTCCGATGCCAGATTCGCCATCAATTCTTCTTTCTTCCACCAGGTTGGCTTCATCTGCAGCTTCGAGTACAGCTTCTCGCCCTGATCCATATAGTGCTTTGATTCCGGGTCGCCACTTTGTCCCCACGGCGTCACGGAATATGATTCAACGCCTTCCGGCGAGAAAAACATGACCATCGTTGCCATCGATCCGTTGTCCGCAATGTACTTACCGGGGTTCTCTTTATCTTCCGAGCACCGCACGTCAAATAGCGTCTCCGACATGTTGAGTCCGTCCGTGGAACCGCCGAAGTCCGCGCCGCCTACCGGGAAGTACTTGCCGCCGCGCCCAACGCGATAGATGTCGCCCCACGGCACATCCACGGAGCCATACGTAGCTGCAAACTCCGTGATGGATTCCGCAAGCTTGTCGAGCAGCGCGGTTTTCTCTTCCGGCGTCAGCGTTGTACGATCGACGATGGCCTTGATATTCACGCCGTCGTTGCACTTCATGCGCCACACCTTATAGATAGGCGTTGCGACGCTGTCGGGCAGGAACTCGCCGTTCCACGCGAGAATATTGTTCACCACCTTCGCGAACGTTTCATCCTTCATTCGCTCTGCGCCCGCCGTCTCAATGGCGCCGCTTAGGGCCTCCTGCCAGGGTTTCGCGAGAATGTCGTAGACGTTCATCGTAATCGCGATGGCCTCTTCTTTCGTGATCGAGTCGTCCGCGTCGAGCATTTCCACGGCGCGCTTGCTGCGCGGATTGTTGCGGTCCCATTTGACGTTGTAGATATATGGGATGTACTTGTCAGGCGTCATGGGCGAGTTCTTCATCATATTCTGCGGGCTGATGTTGCAGTTCTGCATGTAGCCCGATTCGGGATTCTTGATTTGCACCAGGTCGGCGATAGGATGGATTTCTTTCCATACCGACGCCGCCGTCGCGGGCACCGGCGCCGCCCAATCATACTCGAGACTGCGCTTGGGCACGCGGCCGTTGCGCACGTACTGGATGTTGCCGGAGGTGTCCGCGAACATGATGTTCTGCTCCATCAGGGCGCAGATGGCGACCGCATCGTAGAAATCGTCGGCATCTTCCGCGAGCAGCATGCGATAGGTTTGCTCGAACAGACTCGCATCCGTGAAATAGGGCGACGCGCCGATATAGGCGACTTTCTTTTCCAAATCGACATCGAAAATCGGCCCCAGCGGCGTTTCCATCCGCGGTTGAATCTTCTTCTCGCCGCCTTTGACGTTGACCGTCATTTGCGTCTGCGTGATGTCATGCCACTGGCCGTCCATTTCGAACTTGGGCTTCATCAGGTTCGACATGTCAATCTTCACTTCAAACACATCGGACGTGTCCGGTCCGCCCGTCGTCGGTGCCCAGCCGATGTGATTGGAATGGCCAAATCCCATCAGCGGCGATCCCACCAGAAAGAATCCATTCATGTGCAGCTTGTCGCCGTGCACGCGCGCTTCGTAGAAGTTCGCCATACCTTCCCAGGAAAGATGCGGATCGGTAAGCAGAATTGCGCCGCCCGTCGCCGACCGCGAGGGCGCAACGGCCCACTGGTTCGAGGCGCCCGCGCCAGGCCGTTCTCTCCGGTTTCGCAGATCGTCGGCAACCGTGCCCAATGGCCACCGCATGATCATCGCGCGGCCAATTGCGGAACAATGCCACGGCTGAAAGTCCATCGCCCATTCCGGCTTCTTGCTGGGGTTTTTCTCGATGTATGCGTTCATCCCGGCGACAAAACTGTCCGATAACTCGCGCAAATAATCCGGTGCTTCTGCGTAACTTTTCTGTGCCACGTCCGCGTTGCGCACGAGCTGCAAGCCGAAGTCATTGCGAATGTGCTCGGGGCCGAACGCCTCCGATGCGGTGCCCGTTGCAATGCGCGCATTGCCGTAGATATCGCCCAGGCGATCTTCGGCTTGTGCGTAACCAAGACCGTAGGCGGCAGCGGCATCGGTGTCCGCGTAAATGTGAGGCACGCCCCATGAATCGCGATAGATAGTCACTTGATTGCCCGCGGGCGCGGTATCTTCCGCCGCGGGTGCCGGCGTTGCAGGCTCAGCCGGTGCCGCGGGTTCGGCCGCGGGTGTCGGGCTGGCAGGGGCCGCAGGCTGCTGCGGGCTGCATCCGAAAGTGAGCGCAAGCGCCGAAAGCGCAAGCAGAAAAGAAACGCGAAACCGAATCATGTAACACTCCCAATTCGTTAACAGCGCACTACAATCGCAGGAACAACTTATGCTTTTCGAGGTGGCGCAAGAAGAGCCACGTCAACCAAAAGTACAATAGAAAACTTATAATCGCCATATACAGCGGCGCATCATTCGGGATGAGCGGCTTGATCGCCGACCCCGTCATATCGTGAATGATATATCCTGCGAGGGCGTTCACGCCGAGCGTGCGAAACACGCCGATCTGAATGCCGCGCAGATCGCTGAACCAAATGAAGAACATCAGCACCAGAAGAGACAATCCCGCGCTGAACACCAGATACGAAACAGTGCCTGCGTGCTGGTTCATGGTCCACATGTCCACCGGCAACGTTGGCGGAACAAACGGTAGCTCCACGAACCACCGGCTTGTTGTATTGCCCAACATGCGGTTGTGCACGATGTTCAGGCAGGAGAGGCCATAGCCCAACAGCATGAGCACCGCGGACCACACCGCGAATGGCTTCAGCGACGCGCGCGATCCGCGCGCGCTCATCGCATCGAACGCCAACGAACCCAGCAACAGCGGAATGGACCACGTCATGAAGCCCAGCGGGCCGCCGTCGATGGTTCCTCCGGTAGATTCGACCCACTGGAAGTACCAGAAATACGAGATCAACATGTGCGCCACGCCGGCGGCCACCATAAACGCAATGCGCGCCGCGGGTCTTAATCCTATAACCGGCAAGACGAACAGCGACGTCAAGGCGATATGCACAAGCGTCTGCATATACGCCCACGACAATTTCTGCGTGATGTAACCCCACAACCCAAGTTGAGACACCGTCTCCCATCGGTCAGGCATGTCGCGCGCAATCCCATATACGGCAAGCCCGACCAGGAGTAAACCGATGTTGCGGGTGATCGCGTGCCACGCCGCGGCGCTGTGTCCGTCCTTCTCCAATCGACGCAGGTACGTGAGCCGATACGACACGCCCACCGCAAAGAAAAAGTGCGGCATAATCGTGTCGGCATAGCTGCAGTAAGTGTTGTGATGACTCAGGATCGGGTGGACGCTATCGTAGCTTGCAATGTAATTGACCAAAAACATCCCGGCGACGGTGTAGCCCCGAAACTGATCGAGGGAAGCAAGCCGGGACGGCTGTGCTGGTGCAGTTGACATGGTTACCCCACTCAAATGGCAGACGCGAAAAAACGGCGTGGCCGGTCAAGAGTGTATAGACGACAGCCCGGATGTGCAACCGGCGCTTGCTGTCGCTATTCGCGCTCATATGGCTCATTCAACATTTTGTATCCTACAAGAATGAGCCGCTTGAGAGGTGCTATGTAACGCGAAAACGACAGGCATCCTTTGCGTTTTGGGTGGGGTTGCCGTACACTTTCGAGAGGTTTGAAGGCTAGGGGGCGGCGGTGTGAACCGGCGGACTGTGAAAACTGAGATGATTGTGATGCTTGTACTTGAGGACGGTATAGTGGGCAGGTCCCGGATGTGGCTGCCGCGTATCGACCCGAGAGCAAGTCATTATATGGCTTGGGTTTACGGGTGAGCGCGGAACCCCAATCCGATGAAGAGCTAATGGCTCTCCTCAGCCAGGGCGACCAAGCGGCCCTGGCCGAGCTCGTGCGCCGGTACCAGAACGACATTTTTAGGTTCAGCCTCCACTACGTCCGTGACATCGAACGAGCCAAGGAGATGTCTCAGGAGACGTTCATCCGGGTGTATGTGGCGCGTGCGCGGTTCGACGCGACTCGAAAGTTTCGTCCGTGGCTGCTTTGCATTGCGCGGAACTTGTGTTTGAACGAGATCAAGCGCAAGAAGGCCGTGACGATGGAGTCGCTCGAGGAATATGCGAGCAGCGCCCGTGGCGAATCCGGAGACGTTTTGCAGTCGCCCGCGGATGGCGCCGACCAGCAGATGATGGCGGCTGAACGTCAGATTATGGTTACGAAGGCGTTGGAAAAGCTGGATGCGGAGTCTCGCGAGATTGTCCGGTTGCGGTTTTTCGAACGTATGCAGGCCCGGGACATCGCGGAAGTCGTGGGCAGTACGGAAGGAGCCGTTCGCACACGCCTCCACCGGATTTTGAAATCGATGCGGTCACTTTACGTGGCCGAGAAAGATGAGTTGTGAACACTGAGGACATGGATAAGCTCCACGATGAGCTGATCGCGTACCTCGAGGGCGAGCTGAGCCCCGAGGCGCGTCTCCGTGTCGATCAGAAATTGATTGCGGACAACACGTACCGCGCTGAAATGGACTGGTTGCGCACCGCCTATGCCGAAATGGACGTTGCGGCGCGCCCTGCCTCCGCGGATTTGCCTGCGCCGGAAATCGACATTGTCGACTCGGTGATGCGCGCGGTGGACAAGGTGAACGGCACGGCAAAGACCGTTTCCCTGAACGAAGCGCGGCAGCAGCGGCAATCTCGCCGATACTGGATTCCTGCGGCGGCCATCGCTGCCGCGGTACTCGCGTGCGTAGGCTACGTCGTTTGGGACGGCCAGCGGCCCACGAAAGACGATTCGGGCAATACGATCGCCGTGGTTACGCCGCAGCCCAAACCAGATTCATCGGACCTTGAATCGCCCGCGCCAAACAAGCTTCCCGGAATGCTTGCAGAGCGCAAGGAAAAACTCGACCAGCTTCGCGGCGACGTCCAAAAACGGACCGGCATCGGGCCTGACATGATGGTTGCAACCGCCGGTCCGCAGTTGGTCCTTCCTGGAAATAGCGCCGAAGTGGTTGCTGCGCGCCGGGAAATTTCCGGCGGGGCGACGATGGATAAATTGCTCCAATGGGCTAGCCTGAGCAAGGGCAAAGCCATGGAAGTCGCATTGTCGCCCGATGCGTCGCCCCAGGCGATGGTTGGCGCGGCGAGCGACCTTGGCGGGGAAGAAGCCCGTCGCATCCTGTTGACGGCCGTGGGCAAGTTGCCGGAAGACCCCTCGAGCCGGGTCCAGCTTGCCCGCCTATATGAAGAAGAACCGGCAGACGATCCCGCCGTCGCGGCGCAGAACGATGCGTTGGCGGTCGCGCAGTTGTCGGATGTCAAGAATATAGACCCTGGAAACGCGCTGCCCTACTACTACGAAGCCAAGATTCGATTGGACGAAAACAACCCCGAGTTGGCGCTGCAATCGTTGGAGGCGGCCAAGGGTCTGGGCAAAGTAAGCGCCTATTCATTGGAGGCAGCACTGGCCACTGCGCCGCCCGCCAGCTTTGCTCCGGCG
>CALEZK010000036.1 GCA_937928585.1 uncultured bacterium
GAAAGGATCTGTGCCGCACACGCCCGCAAGCACGGGAGTCCGCTTGACGATCGTAAGCACTTCACCCGCCATATCCATGACGATCGCATTTGCATCGCCGTAGGGCATGAGGCCGGCGAGCGAACCGCGCCCCGCCATGCGGTAGCGGCCCGAGTTATAGATGACAATTAGATCGACGCCGCCTTCTTCTTCAAATTTGGCGCTGATACCCGTTCCGGCGCCCGCACCGATAATCGGTATGCCGGTTTCGACCAGATGATGCAGGTGCGCAAGGATATCGATTCGTGATTTTCGCATCTCGTCCCTTTCGTCGAATGGGGGTACACCGGCAATGTGCCCGGAGCGGCCAATTCCGCGTAATCGTCCTGCAATCGGGCTTAATGAGTCAATAGCATGGGCAGTGGTAAGATCGGTGGATGAAATTTACGATCAAACCAGTTGAGACTCGGGACGAATTGCGCATGGCGACGGACCTGATGGTCGGCGTGCATACCAACGGCGACTTGGCCGCAACACGCTGGCTGGAAGACGCATCGTGGCGCTATCCCGCGTACCGGACAGAGCACACGCGCATTGCGACACGCCGTGGCGAGGTGCTGGGGGCGCTCCGGCTTACCACCGACACCGTGCGCATCGGCGAGGCGCGCCTGAAGATGGGAGGGCTTGGCTGGGTGGCGACTTCGCCGCGCCACCGGAAGCGCGGGGTAGGCCGCAGGTTGATCGAAGATACGCTTGCGTACATGCGAACCAACGGCTACCACATTTCGATGCTGTTTGGCATCCCGAATTTCTATCATCGTTTCGGATTCATTACGTCGCTGACTGACTACACCATACTGATGACCACGTCGGAAGCTTTGACGTTCGAGAATCCGTTCAAGCCGAGCTTTGCCAAACCGGGCGAGGTGCCGCTGATTCAACGCATGCACAATGCGAACGATGCGAATGCCGTTTGCTCGCTGGTGCGCACTACGGCGCACATGCACAACAAGTGGGGGCGCTGGAGTAAATGGCGGTTGTTGAAAGATGAACAAGGCAGGGCACACGCCTATTTATACGCAATAGCCGAAGGCGACTGCCTGTATGTAATCGAGGCCGGGGTCAGCGATATTGGCGTCTGCGCGGCGGTGGTGCGCGCCGCAGGCGTGATGGCCAAGGCTGACGAATTGGCGTCGATACGTTTTTGCGTCCCGCCCGCGAACCCGATAGCCCGGTTTCTGGCGCAGTTTCCGTCGGTTCACGAGGCCCATGTAGAACGCGATGGCGGCGGCATGATGGCGTGCATCAATATTGGCGAGACGCTGGAGTCCATGATCCCGGAATGGGAAAGCCAGCTTGCAAAGAGCGCGGCGATTGGGCTGCGCACAGATTTCACACTTGTGGTTGATCGCGTTCCGTTCCGCATTCGCGCGAACCGCGGCGCGATTGATGTGGCGGCGACTGCCGGGACAAGCAAGATCAGTTTGAAGTCCACGGACTTGATGCACTTGTTGACGGGCTATCGATATCCGTCGGACATTCTGGACGAGCGGCGCTGTCTCGTCACCACGGACGCCCGCGCGCTATTCAATGCTATTTTTCCTAAGCGTCACCCGTATGTTTGGCGGTTCGATCGGTTCTAAGACCAAGTCTTAACACCGAGAGGTAGTTTGCGGGGACGCTGCACGCGCCACCCGTTTGGCAAATGCCCGCTACAATCGCGATCGGAGATGCTTGTATACTGCTTTCGAGTTCAAGCCACCAGGTTTTCGAAAGGACAGATCCATGCCGTTTCGAACGATGACAACGATATCGACCTTTGCGGCAATTCTTGTGACCGGACTGGTGTACGCCGCTGCACCCGAATCGCAATCATTGTTCGACGGCAAAACTTTTGACGGTTGGGAAGGAAATCTCACCGCGTTTCGCGTTGAGGATGGCGCGATAGTGGGCGGCTCTTTGAATGAAAAGATCGTGCGCAATGAGTTTCTCTGCACGACGCGCGAATACGGCGACTTTGAATTGCGGGTGACGTTTAAGCTACTGGGAGAAGGCGTGAACGCGGGGGTGCAGTTTCGCACCAAACGAATACCAAACCATCACGAAGTATCTGGCTATCAGGCTGATATGGGTCAAGGATACTGGGGTTGCCTTTATGACGAATCGCGGCGCAATAAGGTGCTAGCAGGTCCTGAAAAGGAAAAGATTGCAAAGATTGTCAAAGAGAATGACTGGAACGAATACGTCATTCGTGCTGAAGGCAAGCGCATTCAGCTTTGGCTGAACGGCACCAAAACGGTCGATTACACCGAGACGGACGACAGCGTCGATCGCAAAGGCGTGATTGCGCTGCAAATTCACAGTGGCCCGCCGAGCGAGGCATGGTACAAGAATATTTCGATTCGGGAACTCTCGAAGTAGGGTAAGCGCTCCGCGCCAAAATCAGCTCTCCACACAAGGTATCTCGCATGATTTCAGTATCGCGTAGAGGGTTTCTTCAATCCGGGGCGAGTTTGGCGGCGGGCATGTTGATTGCCGATGCGGCAACCTGCGAGACGATAAAGAAGCCCAATATTGTGCTTATGCTTGCCGACGATTTGCGGCCCGATGCAATCGCGGCTCTCGGCAATACCGTTGTGAAGACGCCGCACTTTGACGCGATTATCAATCGCGGCCACGTGTTTCGGCGTGCGTACACGATGGGGTCCATGGTGGGCGCGGTGTGCCTGCCAAGTCGCACGATGCTGCTGACGGGTAAATCGCTGTTTCGCGCGAATGGAGAGCCCAGTGGAGATGACCCCGCGACGTTTACGTTTCCGCGCGCGATGAAAGAGGCAGGATACGCGACGTTTCACGCGGGTAAGTTTGGGAACTCTCCGAAAAAGGTGACAGCCGAGTTCGACGTGACGCTTGATCCCGGCCAGGCCGGTGACATCGCGGACGCAGCAATTGCGTTTATTAAACAACATGCGGGCACTGCCAAGTTCCTGTATCTTGCCGGGCCCGAGCCGCACGATCCGCAATATGCGCCGGAGTCATTTTACGCGCAGTACAAACCGGACGACATGCCGTTGCCGGAACGTTTCGCGCCATACCAACCCTTTGACAACGGCGAGATGACCGTGCGCGACGAGATGACGCTGCCTTTTCCGCGCACGCCAGAGGACATTCGAAAGAAGCTCGCGCGCTACTACGCGTCTATCGCGTATTTGGACGCGGAGTTTGGCCGTGTTGTGCAGGCATTGAAAGACGCCGGCGAATACGACAACACCATCTTTATTTTAAGCGCTGATAACGGACTGTCGCTAGGCGATCACGGTCTCTTGGGGAAGCAGAACCTGTATGAATGCGGCGGCATGCACGTGCCGCTTGTGTTTGCCGGACCTGGGATTCCGAAGGGGGAAAGCCAGGCACTCACCTATTTGATGGACTTGTTTCCGACTGTCTGTGATTTCATCGGGGCGCCGATTCCCGGCAATGTAGAAGGCAGAAGTATCGTGCCGGTAATTTCAGGCGCAACGACCTCAGTGCGAGAGACGCTGTTCACGGGATATCGGAATGGGCAACGCGCTATCACCGATGGCCGCTGGAAGCTGATTCGGTATCCGCTGATCGACAAGACGCAACTCTTCGATCTCGAAAGCGATCCGCGCGAACAGAACGATCTCGCTCAGGTTCGCGAACATGCGGATCGCATTGAAAGTTTGCTCTCGAAGCTTGCCCAAACGCAGGCTGAGTATGCGGATCCCGCGCCGCTTCGCGTCGAGGCTCCGCGGCCAGCAGCGTGGTCGCCCGATAAACTCACGCCGGAACAACTGAAATATCAAAAAGAAGAGACTGCACGATCGAGCGGCGCTGCTTCCAAATAGCGCTCGCTACCGACGGCGACGATCCGTTCTTGACGTTGGATCAGTCCCAGATGGATGCAAGGATTTCGTACGACCGCAACCGCGCCGCATGGTCGTAGATGGCGGATGCGACCATCACTTCATCAACTTTGGTTTGTTCGATAAAACCGGTGAGCTTTGCCCGAACGGTTTCGCGCGAACCCGTGAACGCATAGGTGAGCATATTCGACGCCTGGGCCTTCTCGAAAGGCGACCAATACGTATCTATATCGTCCAGTGGCGGTTTCAGCCGCGTTCTCGTGCCGCGCACAAGATTCGTGAATTGCTGCTGGATAGACGTAAAAAGTCGCGTAGCGTCCGCGTCGGTGTCAGCAGCTACTACGCTTACGCCGGCCATGGCATATGGTTTGTCGAGATGCGCGGAGGGGCGAAAATCTTCGCGATAGACTTGGAGCGCCTGCTGCAACGCGGCCGGCGCGAAGTGTGACGCGAATGCATACGGGAGGCCTAATTGTGCGGCGAGCTGCGCGCCGAAGAGGCTCGAACCGAGTATCCACAGCGGCACGTTTGTGTCAGTGCCAGGTACGGCCTGAACAGTTTGGCCGGGCTGCAATGGCCCCAGAAGTGCCTGCAGTTCGAGTACGTCTTGCGGAAATGTATCCGCGCCCGCGGGATTACGGCGTAGTGCGCGCGCTGTGACTTGATCCGTTCCCGGCGCGCGGCCTAATCCGAGATCGATTCGATTTGGGTAAAGCGACGCCAGCGTGCCGAACTGTTCGGCGATGATCAGTGGCGCATGGTTCGGTAGCATGATTCCGCCAGCGCCAACGCGGATTGTGCTGGTGCCGGCGGCGATGTAACCGATAGCGACGGCGGTCGCCGCGCTGGCAATTCCGATCATGTTGTGGTGTTCTGCCAGCCAAAATCGTTTGTACCCGAGCCGTTCGGCGTGGCGCGCCAGATCGAGCGAGTTTCGGAGCGCATCGCCAGGCGTGGAGCCTTCGGATACGAATGCGAGGTCAAGTATCGATAAGGGGCGCATTACCTGTTGTGTCCTTTGATGCTAATAAGCGAACGATGCCATAGCGGGTAAACATCCGGAGCCTGGCTGAATATTCTGGCGCGGTACAAATCATTCTATGCATTTACAGCGTCTCCCCGAACGGAGTGAGGGTTCTACTTCGTCGGCAGAGCGCGATGGTCGAAACGGTAAGGACTACGACGATCGGTTTCGCGGTTGAGCGCGTTGTGAAAGGTAGTAGATTCCTCGCGCAGCTGGGAATGACTCTGGTTGCGGGCTTTTTCGTGCGGTACGTCGTTATGGACGGCATGACTGCTTGTTGAGGATGCTGCGCCGCTGCGGTATCCTCATAGCATCTGCGGACAATGCTCTAATTCGGGCCAAGGGGTGCATCATGCGTAAATCCATCGTCGCTTTGCTATCACTGTGCGTGCTGTTTGTCGGTACCGCCGTCGCTGCCGATCTACCGGGGCAGGGCGACGACGCCGGAAAGACGGTCATCTATCGAGATACATGGGGCGTGCCGCACATCTATGCGCCGACGGCTGAACAGGGCATGTACGCCATGGGCTGGGCCCAGGCGGAAGATAGGCCTGAGGAATTATTGAAGAACCTGTTGCGCGGTGCTGGAGAGATCGCGAGCGTCGATGGCGAAGCAGCGATTGGGACCGACAAGATTGTGGCGATGTGGGACTTGTACAACGATTGCAAGCGGAACATCGACAAAGTGGCTCCCGAAGTGCGCAAGCTCACGCAGGCGTATGTCAGCGGCGTCAACGACTACTACAAGCAGAATCCATCCGCAAAACCGGCTTGGTGGGGCGATCGTCAGGCAGATGAGGCAATGGTGATGTCGTTTGGGCGTATCTTCCTGCAGAACTGGTCTTTCGACGACGGTTTTGACGATTTGAAACGCGGGGGAATCGAGCCGGGCACGTTCCGCATGAGCCGTGGTTCCAACCAATGGGCCATCGCGCCAGAACGCAGCGCATCCAAAGTGCCGATGCTCTATATCGATCCCCATCTGGGTTGGACGGGGATCACGCGCTTCTGGGAGTTCAGAATACATGCAGGCAACCTGCACGGCAGCGGATTCTCACTTCCGGGGCAGTTGTTCGTGGGCCTCGGTCACAACGAGAACGTTGCCTGGGCAATGACAACAGGTGGACCCGATACCGCCGACGTATATGAGTTGACCCTGAAAGAAGACGATTCGACCAAATACCTTTACGATGGCGAATGGCGGTCGCTCAAGGTTCGCAAAGTCATGCTGGGGGTAAAGGACGGCAATCCCGTTGAGTACACCGTTTATGAATCGCATCACGGACCGATAGGCGCGATAGAGAACGGAAAAGCGTATGCAGTGAAGTCTGCCTATTTCGATTCCGTGGAAGGCAGCGAAGCGTGGTATGAATTTAATCGCGCTAAAAACTACAAGGGAATCAAGAAAGGTCTTGCGGGGACGCATATGTTTCCGCAGAACGTGATGGTTGCGGATACGTCCGGGAATATCTACTACCAGCGCACGGGCCGCGTTCCGATTCGGGCCGCGGGTTATGAGTGGTCGAAGCCGGTTGACGGATCCACATCAAAGTCGGAGTGGTTGGGCATCCATCCTGCCAAGGACCATTTACAGGTGCTGAATCCGCCGCAGGGCTACATGCAGAATTGCAATATTCCGCCCGATTCGATGATGGTGAACAGCCCTTTCAAAGTGGATCCGGCTCGCCCCTATCTTTTTGCCGATCTGAGTCACAACCCCTCGCGCGACGGCTGGTCCAATACGCGTGGCGCACGCGCGGTTGAGTTATTACACAATGATTCGGAAGTGACAGTCGAAGAGGTTCTCGCATACGCGGTTGACGCAAAGTTGTACGGCGCAGACCGTTGGTTGGAAGCATTGAAGCAGGCGGACCAGGCGCTTGGCGGTGAAGTGCGCAAAGATCCGGCGATGTCCGCTGCGCTTGATGAATTGCTTGCGTGGGACAGCGAGCTGCTTCCAGAGTCCAAAGGCGCGCTCAAGTACTACTATTGGCGTCGACAGGCGGAGAAGGATGCGAACGATATCTATAACGCGTTGCGCAAGCGCATCAACAATTTTCGCGCTCCCTTGGGCGTCCCGAGCAGTCCTGTCGCACTCGACGAGAATGAAAAGAAGGCGCTCATAACCGCCTTCGCAAATGGCATGGCCGACTTGAAGTCTGACTTTGGATCGTTGGACAAAGTCTATGGCGATGTATTCCGCGTGGGTCGCGGCGAAAAGTCGTTTCCCTGTGGTGGTGGCGGCGATGGTGGCTTGGATATGACGACGCTGCGCAACGTTAGCTATAGCCAGGAGCGTGAAGATCACACGCGCTGGGGGCGCGGCGGTCAGACTTCCACGCAAATCGTAGTGATGAGCAAGCCCGTGAAAAGTTGGACGTACGTGCCGCTGGGTCAGAGTGACGATCCGGCCTCGCCGCACTACATGGATCAAGCCGAAAAACTGTTCAGTAAAGGGCGGCTGAAAGAATCGTGGTGGACGCCAGAGGAGTTGGCGAAGAATGTGGCGAAGCGCACTGTAATCGCCGAGTAAGCGGGACCTGTACGGACGGTTCGCGCTACCAGAATTGCCGGTTAATCCTGGGTGCGCAACCGGTACCACGTGTCGCCGGCTTTGAATACGATTGTTTCTTTCGCGGCGAATACTTCGGCGAACTCTGCATGGGCCTTTAACACTTCACTTGCGTCGGCTGTGCCGCGCACAAGTGGGGTCACGGCTTCCGTCTTGTAGCCGCGTTCGTAGAAGGCCCCTTCCCGCAGTTCGAAGACGCGATTCGACAATCGAAGCACCGGGGGCAGGAATGGCATCGATCGCTCCGGTCTGCCCGCGCTGGTCGCCGCTGCGTCGGATTGTTGTTTTCTGGGCGCTGGCGCACGCTCCGACGCCTCGCTGTTTTTCGAGGGTGCAGACATCGCCTGACCGACAGCTTGATCCGCTGGTGCCGGTGGGGGCGGCGAAGCCGGCGCGGAGACACTCATTTCACGGCCTCTCGATGTCCTGATTTCGCGTTTTTCTGAAGGCAGCGGCTCAGGTTCGGCTGCTGGTGTAGGGGCCTCGGCCTCCGCTTCCGTTTTCATCTCACGAATTTCTACCCCAGCGATCGCTGGCGCCGCTTGTTCTGGTGCGGCCTCCGAAGCTGGAGGCGGAGCTGGCATGACAACAGAATCAGCGGCGACGCCCGCCGATGCTTCGGGCATTGGAGCAGAGTCGTGCAGCGCTACCTTCGCGACGTCGTCGCTCCGTTCCGGAGCCGCTGCGGCTGCGGCTGCGGGTGCAGTCATTTCTGCGGAATCGCCGGTGTAGCCAAGTGCCTGCAGTTCCTCGACCGCATTTTCGGATGCACGCGTCGCTTCATCCTTGGCAAGCCCCTGCGGTAAGGATTCGGTAGGTCGCGAGGCCGGATAACTCTCCGGCGCGCTGGCAATCTGCATTGAATCGGAGGCCGACTGCATCCTGTTAACAAGGAACGCGGCTGTAACGAGTAGCGTGGCCGCGATGGCGACGAGGGGCCAAACGTTTCGTCGCGCATGACGTTGCTTCAGCGAAACTACCTTGGGCCGAATACGCTCGCTAACCGCGCTTTCGAAGTTATCGGGCGTTTGCGGTCGCGGCAACGCGCGATACAGATCGTCCACCCGCTTGAGGCTGTCCAACTCGCGCAGCAATTCCGCATCCTGCGACAACATCGCTTCGATCTCCGCGCGTTCGTCCGCGGCAAGTTCACCATCCAGCAAGGGGGAGAACTGGTCTCGTATTTCATCGCGGTTCATATGCCGAACTCAATCATGTCGTAGCGCGATCACAGGATCGCATGTTCCCGAAGTCGTTCACGGAGCATCTGTCGCGCCTGGTTCAGGCGAGATTTTACGGTGCCTACAGGGCACCCCATGACTTCAGCGATTTCCTCGTAACTCAAGTCTTCGAACGTTCGCAGTACGAATGCGAGTCGATAGTGCTCCGGCAATTCGCCCAGGCAAGCCTGCAACAGGGCCTGTGTTTCACTGGCAATCGCGCTGTCTCGCGGCGAATGTTGCGCGTCGTGTGAGTCCGCGAGGCCGGGCGTATTTTCGTGCAGCGCCTCCAGCGAGATGCCTTTGTCGCGTCCCATTCGAGAGCCGTCGCGCAGTCGGTTCCGCGCGAGATTCGCAGCGATGCTATAGAGCCACGTGTACACCTGCGCTGCGCCGCGGAAACTGTCGATGCTGCTGTAAGCGCGCACGAACACCTCCTGGCTGACGTCCAGCGCGTCTTCCCGGTTTCCCAAGAATCTATAGGCCACGTTGTAGACGCGGTCCTTGTACCGGCGCACGATCTCATCGAACGCCGACGGGTCTCCCTTGCGGCACTCTTCAACGAGCCCGGCATCGGTATGGGCGCGCGCTTCTCGAAGCAGGACCACGACCGTTTCTCGCTCCAGCGCCGCAAATTCGGCGCGTTTACTCGTCGCACGTAAGTTTAGACACCAGAAGCTCGCGCAGGTTCACGCTCTTTGCGCGGTTCGGGCAGCCATTCATTAGTTTAACACGTCCAATTCTCCGGTGTGAAAGCGGTGCAAGGCTTTGATACCCTATGGCGCTACGATTCGGGAGGCGATACGTGACTGCACACGTTGACGAAAGTGAAGTGCCAACAATTCGGCGGCGCATGCCTCCGGGGACCACCCCTGGCACGATCAGTGTCGATCCACAGGCACCCAAACCCACGATTTCCGTGATGGCGTTTGGACCGGCTGGAATGATCGAGAAATGCTTGGCCGAACCGCATGAAGTGGCGGAGCTCATTCAGGAATGGCCCGTCATTTGGATAAATGTGGATGGCCTCGGCGACAAGGACGTGATTCAACAGTTCGGCACCATGTTTGAACTCCACCGGCTCGCGCTGGAAGACGTGGTTAACGTCCATCAACGTCCCAAGGTTGAAGACTACGAAGAATATCTCTTCTTCGTCGCGCGGATGGTATACCAAGATACGAGCATCGAGACCGAACAGCTCAGTATGTTTATCGGCGAACAGTTCGTGCTTACGTTTCAGGAGCGCCCCGGTGGCGACTGCTTTTCGCCGGTGCGTGAACGCATTCGCAAGGGCGCGGGCCGCATTCGAATGAACGGTGCAGGCTTTCTCGCGTATTCGCTCATCGACGCATTGGTTGACGCCTATTTTCCAATCATAGAATGGTTTGGCGATGAATTGGAAACGCTGGAAGACGAGGTGCTCGATCGCCCCGTGCGTTCCACCGTGACCAAGATTCACCATGCGCGGCGCGATTTGTTGATATTGCGAAGGGCCATCTGGCCGCTCCGGGAAGCAATCAATGCGATATTGCGCGACCAATGTGCGACATTTAATCCGGAAACCCGGGTGTATTTTCGCGATTGCTATGATCATACGATTCAGATTCTCGATTTGGTTGAGGCATACCGCGAATTGGTCTCCGATTTGATGGACGTTTACCTTTCCTCTATTAGCGCAAAACTGAACGAAGTCATGCGGGTGCTCACGGTCGCATCCACGATTTTCATGCCAATGACTTTTGTTGCGAGCATATAC
>CALEZK010000037.1 GCA_937928585.1 uncultured bacterium
CTTCGTCGGCAGCGTCAGATGTGTATAAGAGACAGGTCCTGAACAAAGCGGACAAATGCGACGAAGCGGAATTGGAAGGTCTCGCAAACCAAACCGGCGGAATACCCGTATCGGCGTTAAACACCGCAACCTTCGCGCCGCTCATGATCGCAATCGAACGCGCGCTTTGGGAAACGAAAACGGAATCAAACGCAGGCGACCAACAGTCCTCACATTAAAAAATGAACAACGCACCACTCGCCGCTGCAACAACCCGCATTCACCGCGTCGACTAAATTCCTGTATTCATTCTCGTGGTGCGGGAGTACCGCCTGCAGCGTTCAACGGATCTACGCGTGCACGAGGGTCGCGGCTCTTTCGTCGTCGAGCACGGACCGAACCTTACGCGAAAGAGATTCCGGCGAGAAGGGTTTAGGCAGGAATGCAATTCCCTGTTCCAGCACGCCATGATGCACGATGGCATCTTCGGTGTATCCGGACATGAAGAGGACTTTCAGGCCGCGATGTTTCGCGCGCAGTAATTCAGCCAATTCGCGTCCGCTGATCTTCGGCATGACTACGTCGGTTAGCAACAAGTCAATCGCGCCATGATAGTTTGAAGCGAGCCCAAGCGCATTCTGTCCGTCCGACGCCTCCAGCACGGTATAGCCGCGTTCGATAAGGGTTTGACACGTGATTGCGCGGACCATCGGTTCGTCTTCGACGAGCAGGATCGTTTCGTTTCCGCCTCGGGCCGGGCGCTGCGGCAACTTGTTGGCGTTCGCGGCTTCGCCCTCCACCTTTGGCAGGTAAATCTTAAACGTGGTGCCATTGCCCGGTTCGCTATAAACCCAGACATGACCGCCGACTTGCTTCACGATACCGTAGCACGTCGCGAGGCCAAGGCCCGTGCCTTTTCCATCTTCCTTCGTCGTGAAGAATGGTTCAAAGATGTGGCGGCGAATTTCTTCGGGCATGCCCATGCCGGTATCGCTCATCGCCAGCATGACATACTCACCCGGTGTCACATCGGGATGAAACCGCGCGTACTCTTCGTCCAACGTAACCGTCGCGATTTCCAATGTAAGCTTGCCGCCGTCCGGCATCGCATCGCGGGCGTTGACCGCAAGGTTTACCACCACCTGCTCGAATTGACCCGGATCGATACAAACGATTGCGGGCTCCGGGGCAGGGAAGGTGACAAGTTCTACGTCTTCGCCGATGAGGCGGCGGAGCAGTTTCTCAAGATTGACCGTCAGGGTATTCAGGTTCGTATTGCGCGGCTCCACGATTTGTTTGCGCGCGAAGGCAAGCAATTGTCGCGTCAATTCCGCGGCTCGTTGCGCGGCGTGGGTGACCTGCTCAATTTGGCCTCTCACGCGATCACCCTCGGGCATGCTTTCCATCGCAAAGTCGCAATAGCCCATAATCGCCGTGAGCAGATTATTAAAGTCATGCGCCACGCCGCCTGCGAGCCGGCCGATTCCTTCCATCTTTTGCGAATGCAAAAGCTGCTGCTCCAGCGCTTCGCGCTCGGAAATGTCGCGCGAATTGATTACCGCCCCGTTAATCTCCGGATCGTCTTGAAGGCTGCGCCCAACCGACTCAAGCGTCCGCCATGATCCATCCTTGTGTTGACACCGGAACTTCATCTGTTGCGGCGCATCGGGTGCCTTCAATCCTGCGGCGAATGTTTTCAATACGCGCGCCCGGTCGTCGGGGTGTACCAATTCAAATACGTTCCTGCCAGTGAGCTCCGTTGGTTCGTATCCCAACATGGACTTCACGGACGGACTTTCGTAGCGAATCGTGCCGTCGTAATTCACCACCGTAATTAAGTCTTGCGCGTTTTCCGTAAGCGCGCGGAAGTAACGTTCGTTTCGCAGGATTGCTTCTTCTTCGCGCTTGCGATCCGTGATGTCCTGCATCAATCCGATCGTCTCGGTGATGAGCCCCTCCGCATTCATTACTTCTACCGAGTTATCGCTGATCCAGCGAACCTCGCCCAGCTTGGTGCGAATGCGATATTCTCGCTGCCAGTTGCGCACGGCGCCGCCCGCGATGAGCCGGCTCAGTTCTTCCACCGGCGTGCCCGCGAGTTGCCCAACATAGAGGGTCTCGTCTGGAAGGCTTTGCATCCGCTCAAACGTAAGTTCGTCGTTCGTGTAACCGGTCAAGGCGTAAATCTCATTGCCATAGAATGTATACGCCTTGTCCGCCCAACTGATTCGATAGGGAATTGCGCCCGCCTGGGTGATCGCAGCGCGATAGACGTTGTCCTGCTCGATCAATGCCTCCGCGAGTTGGCGGCTCCGATTTGATTCGTTGATGAGCTCCTTGCGTTCTTCCAACAACGTGGATTTCGCGCCTACAGCCTCGATAAGCGCGAAGTAAAGGCACGCCAGCATCAGTACCATGCCGATTACGAGACTTATCCACCGCGCGGTGTCGTGAAACATGCCCGCATCGCCGACGATGGGCCACGCATTCATCGCATCGAAGTCTTCAGTGACGCCCAACGCCTGGGAACCAATCAGGAGCACTGACGCGGCGATCACCATCCGCTTGAGCGTCTTGGCATCCCGCAAGCGGGCAATCAAAAACATGCCAGGGGAAAGGACCGTGCAAACCGCAAGCGTGCTGATAATTCCAACAAGTACGTCGTGGCCAGGCCACAAATTCTTGATCAGATGTCCGCAAAGCTCGATAAAAAACGCCACAAATAAGACTGCAAATACCGTCGATCCTTGAGACAGGCGCGGCCGTCCCGTCGTCGCGCGAGTGAACTCGGCAACGCCGGGCACATTTTGGACTTGTTGGGCTGCTGTCGAACTCATGCTGTGATTGAATCCAATTCGCGAGATCAGTGGCCGATCTCTGCGCGCGTAGGACGTGCGCAGGGTGCGCAAGAAAGGGATATCCGGTTAAGCCAAGCCATGTACCGTCTCCACTTGCTCCGTAAAAACCGAGAATTGAACGAGTCCAATCTCGACAAACGCTATTTTTGCAGAAATTGACATTTCAGTCAATTAAAATATTTTATGGAATTAAAGGGTATTCGGTTACAGGCGTCGCGCCCCTCCCGGTCGTTCTCCCTAATGTATTGTCCTTACAATAGTTAGACTGTATTCCCTAGCCTTTTTCGGCGCTTTTTCGCTGCGATCCAATACAGTTTTCAATCGTCCCAGAATTCTCCCAACGATTGGAAAACCACCCCAATGGATGTGTAGTATCCACGCTGGCAATGGGTTTGCCTGTTTCAACCCCCAAGTGCTTCAGAAAGTGTTAAACGTGAGTCGCAACGTAACGCTGACATTGAACATGCTCGCCATCGCATTTGCCCTGGTGTCGGCGCAGGCCCAGACGCCGAGCGTCGAAGAAATTAAGGCAAAAGTAGAAGAGGCGTACCGCACCCGAGATGCTGCCAACGACGCGTTCGCAAAGGAGAACGCGGAGGAAGGCCAGAAACTGACCCTGCGGGCGGCCGAACTCTTTCGGGAGGCGAGACGGGACTACGAGCAGATTAACGCCGCGGAATCCTCCGATACTGGGCTGATTCTCGATTATGTGAAGTTGCTGAACGACATGGGGGACTACGACCTCAGCGAAAAAGCAATGCTTCGTGCCGCCAAGATTGCGCCGGATGATGCCGCCGTATGGCTCCTGCTCGGCCAAACCCAGGCGGCCTTGGGGCCTGCGAGTGAATTGTTCGCAATCCGTTCGCTGCGTCGTGCGACGGAAATAGAGCCAACGTCCAGCGCAACAGTGGATGCCTACGCATCGCTTGGCGCGCTTTACCAGCAAGCCGGGCTTTACGAGTTTTCGCGAGAGGCCTTCACAGAAACCTTGAAGCTTGATCCCGGCCATGTCGGCGCCAAACTCACCGTCGCGTCGCTAAATGCGCGCGAAGGTAAAATGGCTGCGGCCGAAGAAGCGTTCGATTCGGTCGAATCCCTGTCCTCCGATCACGGCGCGTATATCAGAAGCACACTCGGCCCCGCGCTAAACGCCTTCGAAGATTCGCGCCGTTGGTTGCCGGACACGGCCGCGGAACATTTTGCGTACGCGAAACTCCTCGTACGTGTGGACCGGCTTCAAGATTGTATTTGGCCGCTCGGCCGTGCGGTAAAGCTGGACGACCAGAACTATGCAGCCTGGAACTTGTACGGCTCCGTATATCGCAGCATGAATCGAAACAGGGGCGCACGCGAGGCGTTCATGCGGTCGCTGGAACTGAATCCCGATCAGCCGCGAACCAGACAAGCATTGGATGAACTCGATGCGATGGAGGCGGCTGATCCCGGCTCTACTACAACGCCTGCGACGGGACCCGCGGACGAGCCAGTGCCGGCAGAGGTGCCCGGCCTTGCGCCAACCGGTGAACAATCGCCAATGCCAGAGGCGCCCGCGGATCCGGCTGCGGCACCGCAACCCGCGCCATAGCAAGCGAGAGACGTTGCTTCAATTGATCTGGCGCACAGCAGCATGAGTGCAGTCGTTTGCTTGTAATCGAAAACTGCCGATTTTCTTTCTGAAATGTAACCGACTCTACCAAGAGAGGGGAATGTTGTTGATGGATGGGGCGCAATGGCTGACCCTTGCTGTCGTTGTCTTGATTTTTGTTGGCTTGGCGAAAGAACTTGCGCCCGACGTGTTGTTGCTCGGGGGCGCAGTTATACTGGCTCTAGCCAACGTCATCACGCCAAAAGAAGCACTCGCCGGTTTTGCCAACGAAGGAATGATAACCGTCGCGGCGCTATTCATCGTCGCCGCAGCCTTGAAGGAAACAGGAGCACTCGAACACATCGGCAGAATTCTACTCGGTCGAGCAACCAGCGAGCGCGGTGTGCTCGCGCGTATGAGCGTCATCGTATCCAGCATCTCTGCGGTCATGAACAACACCCCCGTCGTCGCGATGCTGCTGCCCATCCTCCTCGGGTGGTGCCGCCGTCACCGGGTGTCGCCGTCGCGTGTGCTGATTCCACTTTCCTATCTAGCCATTCTCGGGGGACTTTGCACGCTCATCGGCACAAGCACAAACATAGTTGTGAACGGACTCATGGCCGACGCCTCCAAATTGCGCCCGGAGCTTGAGCCGATGGGATTATTCGAAATCACGTGGGTTGGGTTGCCTTGTGCAATCGTGGGCTCCTTGTTCCTCGTGATGTTCAGCAACAAGCTGCTGCCCGAACGCGCGAAACTGCTCGATCAGATGGGCGAATCCATGCGCGAATACATGGTTGACATGCGCGTCCTACCGGGGTGCAGGTTGGCCGGCCAAAGAATCGAGCAAGCCGGTCTGCGCCACCTGCCGGGCCTTTTCCTCGTCGAGATCGTCCGCGGTTCGGAAGTCTATTCACCAGTCGCCCCAGACCAATTGATTGAAGCGGGGGATATTCTCGCCTTCACGGGCAGCGTTTCCACCATTGTGGATTTGGAACGCATTCCGGGGCTCGTTCCTGTCGTCGACGCCAGTTTTGAAGCAGAAGCGCGCGAGCGGCGTGGCGAGATGCTCAGCGAAGCAGTCGTCTCCAACAAGTCGCCGCTGATCGGCAAAAGCATTCGCGACGCAAACTTCCGCGCGCAATACAACGCGGCGGTAATGGCTGTTCATCGCGGCGGTGAACGGCTACAGGGCCGTGTGGGCGATATCGTCTTGCGAAACGGCGATACGCTCCTCCTTCAAACTGGTCCTCACTTCACGCGCGCGCACCGCGACAATCCAGACTTTTTCCTCGTCAGTGAAGTGGAGGATTCGCGCCCAACAAGACACAATCGGTCGACCGTGTCCTTGCTGCTCTTGGGTGTCTTGATCGTGTTATTGCTGACTGAATACTGGGGAACAGCGATCGCCGCGCTGGTCATCGCGGGTCTCATGGTCGTCACGCGTTGCATATCCTCCGCGGATGCGCGTCAAAGTGTGGATTGGCAAACCCTGATTACCATTGGCGCGTC
Source organism: uncultured bacterium (assembly GCA_937928585.1). GTDB lineage: Bacteria > Hydrogenedentota > Hydrogenedentia > Hydrogenedentales > SLHB01 > JABWCD01. The sequence continues at coordinate 5,935 of CALEZK010000037.1, forward strand.
CTTTGCCATAGGCTCTGCGATGGAAAAGTCTGGGTTGGTTGCGAAAATAAGCACTACATTGGTCCCTGACCCGCAGGCTATGTCCCCGTGGTTGCTGCTCTTGATTCTCTACGTTATGACCAACATCGCAACCGAATTGATCAGCAACAACGCCGCCGCCGTGTTGATGTTCCCATTTGCAGTGAAACTCGCCGACACCGTCGGATCAGATCCCAGGCCGTTCGTAATTGCAGTGATGATTGCCGCGTCTGCTGCCTTCGCAATGCCGCTCGGCTATCAGACCCATCTTATGGTGTACGGTCCAGGCGGCTATAAGTTCAAAGATTTCCTGCGAATCGGCGTCGTTATGAATCTGTTGATTGGCGTGTGCGCGCTTGCAGTGATTCCGCTCGTATGGAAGTTCAAATAGCCCGGATTCTTCACGCGCACATGTAATAGATCCGATATCCACATGGAATGCGGCGGTTTATGGAATCTCCGGAAGCAGATCGTGCTTACACGGTGTGCGTGTGAAGAATCCTCACCCTTTCTCGCGAGCATTTCTCACCGCTGGATGCGCCTCGAACTGAAACATGAATCCATGATGCGGTGAGAAATGCGGACTAGATCGTCGGTACGTCATCTCATCTCGCAACCAAAGACCCGCGAAAACGATGCGATAAATCGATCTTGCACCTCGCCAAGCGGTGGTGCGCTCCCCAAAAGTGCCCCAAGCGTGGTCACGGGCTTGTCCGCAATGCCGCATGGTATTATCAGTCCGAAGTGTGCCATATCCGGCTCGACGTTCAATGCAATCCCGTGAAACGTGACCCAGTTATGCAGCCCGATTCCAATCGCGGCCACTTTCGCGTCGCCGACCCACACGCCCGTATAGCCTTCAAGCCGATACCCTTCCAGCCCATATCCTGCAAGCAACAAAATGATGGATTCTTCCAACGCCCGCAAATACCAGCGAATCGAAAGCGTCCATGCATTCAGATTCAGCAGTGGATAGGCGACCAGTTGCCCCGGACCATGGTACGTCGCGTCTCCGCCGCGATCGACATCAACGACGTCCACGCCACTCAGTTTCAACTGATCGCGCGAGTGCAACAAACTCGTCGGCTGAAAATTTCGTCCCAAAGTCACGACAGGTTCATGCTCTACAATGAGTAGTGCATTGCCTGCCTCGCCCCGCTCAATCGCGCGACGCCGCTCAATCTGAAAGTCATACACCGGCGAATAAGGCATCCGATGGGGATACCGGATGATTTCAACTACTCGATCTGGAGTGTCTGCTTGTTCCATTCGCACTGAAAAACTTCTTGACGTAAAGTTGCGCGGTTTTAAAGGTCTTCGCCATCCCAAGCCAACCCGCGATCCATGGAAGTATAGTTGGAAATCTCTCGCTCCGCGAATGCGTGGCAAAAAGGCAAGTGTCGCGCTCGCATGCGCCGACGTGCTTTATCAATGGCCCTGCCGCGAAATAGGTCCGTTCCTACTCAGCGTACCGTGATGTGATACGGTGGCGTTAGCCGTGAAAGGTGGTCTAGCAATGCGTAGATAAACGCTACGCACCCAAACATCTCCAGCGATTCCTCAATCGTCACAACGATGTTGTACACCAGATTCTCGTCGCCAAAGGTATCCGTGTACCACGAACCAACCATCTCCATACCCAATGCCCCGCCAACATACATCGCGCCTGCAACTAAAAATAAATTGCGAGTGCGGGATGGGATGCCGCGCAGGAAAGGAATCGAGGCCAACGCAAATACAATCACCAAAGGCAGCGCCACAATCACCCACGCAAACATGAAAATGCCTTCCGGGTGAAATCGTTCCTGAATCGGCGCTATTAATCGCTCGTGAATGCCGACTTGCTCGTCAAACGCAAGGTAAATGAACATCAACGATAGCGCCCACCACTGAATACGAAATCCATGCTGCTGTTCGTCCGCCAGTCGCGCGCAGACCGCCAGCAACGCCGCGCAAGTAAGCAGTAGAAAGCCCGAATAAAAGGACGGCACGTTGAACTCGTCGTCTACGCTAAACAGCAGAACAAACCCAAATACCGACGGATGACCGAATACGTACTTCATAATCTGCCCGAAAAGGCTGAGGCTGATGAGAAGCAGCGCTATAACCGCAAGAACCGCGATTATCCTCCGGGGATTTACCGCAATAATCGTCGTGAAATCGCGCATACCAAGAATATACCGCGCACAAAAGCCGTTTGTCAATAGTATACTCTGCGTATTCTTAGTATTCGAATTCCGCGAGGGGAGTATATCGTCTCGATTGCCACAAAAACCCGAAAATCTAGCTCAGGTGAGGAACCGGTCGCGCACGTCCTTGGTTGGCACGATACACTGCTCTTGCTTCCCCCACCAGGCATAGCGATGGCGCGCAATGTAGTCGTAGACGGCGTCTCGAATCGCGCGCGGCACAAACCGGAGCAAACTGCCCGCGCGCGCAACCCCGGTCAGGTAAGGCGACATCCGGATGGTCGCATCACTCTTGATATAGGCTGCCCCATCGACAACGACGACGACGGAGTCGAGGTCCTCCGGCAGACGATACTTGCGCAACAAGTGCTGCCCCAGTTCTGACTGAAGATGCGCAAACCGCAAGCGCTTGTGGGGGTCGCGCCGGATCGCGAAATTGCACAGAGCGTTGCAATAATTGCAAACGCCGTCGTACAGAACGATAGGGTGCTCTCTACCGGATTCGTCAATAGACACGGAGCAAACTCCAAGCGGCGCGCAATCCGAACTACTCGTGCCGCGGTAGGCCATTCCCCCCGGAGAACCAGAGCGTATCTTCTCCGAGCAACTGCTCGATTTCGTCGTACAGTTCTTGCGACGGTGCAACTTTGCAGGCCGAAGTCGCATGCACCGTAACGTCTTCGTGATCCGGCGTTACGCAATGCAAGTACACATCACACTTCCCGGGACGTTCACCAAGTACGACAGCGAGTCGCTCAATCAACGCTTCATCCAGGCCCAAGGTCGTCAGCCGGATGTGCACCGCTTTCGTAAGCCGGCTCGCTGCCTCCTCAATCGGTATTATATCCGAAGCAACGAGCCCGGGCTCGTCATTGCGAAAATTAATGCGCGCGCAAATCATCACGCCCATGTCCGGGACGATTAGACCACCTTTCTGTTCGTAAAGTTCAGGGAATATGGTGACTTCGCAGGGCCCTTCGAGGGTTTCCAGAACGATAAAGGCCATTTTCTTGTTGCCGCGCTGCGTGACATGCTGTTTCACGTTTCCGATCAGACCACCCACAACAACTTCAGTTCCTTCGCGAAGGTCCTTGAAGGCAGCAATACTGTGCGACGAGTAACGCTCCAAAAGCTTTGCATGTTTCGCCAGCGGATGGCTGCTCACATAAAGACCGAGCATTTCTTTTTCGAACTGCAGCAGTTCGTTCTCAGGCCACTCGCCAATATTCGGCTTGCCATGCATGGGCGCGGTCCCGCTGCCGCCGCCGCCCATCAAATCGAGAAGTGATGTCTGCCCGGACTCGCGTTCACGCTGGCTCAACTGTCCTTCACTGATCGCGGCATCCAGCACCTGCTCCACCTGGCGCCGGTTCCAACCGGTGCTCGCAAAAGCCCCTGCCTTATTCAGGCTTTCGATCACCCGCTTGTTGATCAGGCGGCTGTCGATGCGCGAGCAGAAGTCAAACACATCCTTGTAAGGACCATTCGTATCCCGCTCCGATGTGATGGCTTCGACCGGCCCGGCACCGACATTCTTAACAGCTCCAAGACCAAATCGAATGTTGTTGCTCTCGACCGTAAATCCAGCATAGCTGGAATTGACGTCCGGCGGCAGTACCTCAATTCCAAGGCGTCGGCATTCCTCAACGTAAATTCCCACCTTGTCGAGGTTGCCTGATTCGCTCGTTAGCAGTGCCGCGTTGAATTCAGCAGGGTAGTTGGCTTTCAAAAAAGCCGTCTGATACGCGACAAACGCGTACGCCATGCTATGCGACTTGTTAAAACCGTAGCCCGCGAACTGCTCAATCTTGTTGAACAACGTGCCGGCGACGGTTTCGTCGATGCCGTTGGCCACCGCGCCCTGAACGAACTTGTCGCGCTGTTCGGCCATGAGGTCGGCCTTCTTCTTGCCCATGGCGCGCCGGAGTATGTCAGCCTGCCCGAGCGTAAACCCCGCAACAGCCTGCACGATCTGCATCACCTGTTCCTGGTACAGAGCAACGCCATAGGTCTCGCGAAGTATGGGCTCGAGCAGCGGATGATCGTATTTTATCCGCTCCGGCTTGTGCTTATTCGCGATGTACTCGTCTTTCAGCTGCATCGGACCAGGGCGATACAGCGCTATGAGTGCGCAGATCTCTTCGAGACTCTCCAATCCAATGCGCTTCGCAAGATCGCGCATGCCCGAACTTTCGAGCTGGAAAATCCCCATTGTCTTTCCAGACCGCAACACCGCGTAGGCCTTCGCGTCGTTCGGCTCCAGATTGTCAATGTCTATTTCAATGCCGCGGTTCTCGCGTATAAAACGGACCGCGTCATGCACCACCGTAAGCGTGCGCAGCCCGAGGAAGTCCATCTTGAGCAGACCGACTTCTTCGACGCCCTTCATCTCGAACTGCGTCGCCACAACATCGCTTCCCGCTGCCTGGAAAAGTGGCACGTGATCGACAAGTGGCTGATCGCAAATAACAACGCCCGCCGCATGTGTGCCGCAATTGCCGATCGTGCCCTCCAGGCGCGTCGCAAGTTGCCACAAACGCTCCACGTTCGGGTCGTCTTTGATCAGTTTCTGTATCTCGGGTTCTTGTTCCGCGGCTTCCTTCAATGTGATCTTGGCCGCGGGATCGTCCGTTATGAGCTTGGCCAGACGATCCACATCGCTATAGGGCATCCCGAGTACGCGGCCAACATTGCGCACCGCCTGGCGCGCCTTCATCCTGCCGAAGGTGATAATTTGGCTTACGTTATTCTGCCCGTATTTCGCCCGCGCGTATTCGATGACTTCGCCGCGGCGGTTGTAACAGAAGTCGAGATCAAAATCGGGCATCGATATGCGTTCAGGATTTAAGAATCGCTCAAACAGCAACCCATACCGCATGGGATCGATGTTGGTTATCTTCAATGCATACGCAACAAGACTACCCGCGCCCGATCCGCGGCCAGGGCCAACCGGAATTCCCTTGCTGCGCGCAAACGCAATAAGATCCCAAACGACGAGAAAATAATCGGTGAATCCCATCTGGACGATAATGTCCAGCTCGAAATTCGCGCGCGCAACGAAATCGGCCGAAGGCGCGTTGGCATATCGCTCGTTCAGCCCTTCGGTTACCAGATGACGCAGATATGCTTCTTTCTCGAAGCCCGCGGGCGGGACATAGTGCGGCACAAGCTGACCGCCGACCTTCAACTCAACATTGCACCGTGCTGCAACCTTCTCCGTATTCGTTATCGCGGCAGGAAACTGCTTGAAACGCTCCGCCATCTCCTCGCCGCTGCGGAAGTAAAACTCCGGAGTGGGGAAGCGAAAGCGATCTTCCTGGTCAAGCGTCGCTTGCGTCTGAATCGCGAGCAGGGCCTCGTGAGAAACCGAGTCTTCCTTGTCCGTATAGTGGCAATCGTTGGTCGCAATAATCATCAGGCCGTGATGCTCGGCCAGTTCCGCCAGGATCGGGTTTATTTTAATCTGCTCGGGCAGCCCATGGTCCATTAACTCAATTAAAAAATTGTCACGCCCGTAGATCTCCACGTATTTCTTGATGGACTCGTTCGCCGCGTCCACGTTGTCATTCAGCAAAAACTGGGGGATCTCTCCCGCAAGGCATGCGCTCGTTGCTATGAGACCGGCTTTGTGCTTTACCAGCAACTCAAGGTCAACGCGCGGCTTGTAATGAAATCCTTCCGTGTACCCATACGAACTAAGCTTGCAAAGGTTGTGGTATCCCTCATCGCTTTCGCACAGCAAAAGGAAATGGTTGTTGGATTGACCCGCCCGCCCCGACTTCTCGAAGCGGCTTCCCTTCGCAACATACAATTCCGAACCAATGATAGGCTTGATGCCTTTCTTCCGCGCAGCCTGATAAAACTCCAGCGCGCCGAACAACGCCCCGTGGTCCGTCAATGCGCATGCGCGCATGCCATAACGCTCGCATCGATCGAGAATCTCGTAGATCTTGCTCTGACCATCCAGCACGCTGTACTCGGAATGCACATGTAGATGCACAAATCCGCTGTGCGCATGTTCATGTTTTTCCGGCGCTATCTCTTTCTTGCTCAACCCAGTCGCTCCAACAATAACGTCACCGCCCTGTCAGCGGTCTGCTCTTTTACTTGCTCTCGCCCGCCGGCGAACCGGTTTTGCGTCACGGTTGTGCCGTCTGGCCCGGCAACCGCGATGTAAACCAGTCCAACCGGTTTCTCTGCCGTGCCGCCGTCCGGGCCGGCGATGCCCGTAACGCCAATCGCATAGTCTGAACCGATTGCCTGCCGGGCGCCCTCCGCCATCGCTCGCGCAACCGGCTCGCTCACCGCGCCATGCGCCACAAGCATCTCGTGCGGAACGTGCAGCAGCGTTTCCTTCGCCGCATTGCTATACGAAACAATCCCCCCCAGGAAATACGCCGATGATCCCGCCAGGTTGGTTATGCGATGCGCGATAAGGCCACCAGTGCACGATTCCGCGGTAGAAAGCGAGTTTCCAC
>CALEZK010000038.1 GCA_937928585.1 uncultured bacterium
ATCCACGTCTTGTCGGCTTGCGCCGTCCAAGGGCAACCATCGAGTGACGTAACCCCGATTGTGCCGGTGCCTCCGGTGGAGGGAAAACTGGTGGTGCTGGTGGCCGCAATGGCGTAGGTGCACGGTACGCCCGCTTGCGTGATCGTATGAACCTGGTCGCTGCCGGCAACGACGATTTTCGCGGTGCGAATGCTCGTGGTTGGATTCGGGTCGACCGTGTAGTTGACCGTTGCATCGCCGGTGCCGTTTGTTGCGCTGGTCACGCGCGCCCACGATTGATCGGATTGCAAGGTCCAATTGCAGGTGGGGTCGGTATCAATGCTGAAAGTACCCGTGCCGCCGCCGACACCGAGGGAATTGGAAACCGGCGAAACCAGGAAGGGGCAATCGCCGATTACCGAGATGATGACATCGCCGGGATACGGGCTCTCGTTCGGGTCGTTTGATTGCACGCGAACAAACGCAGTCGCGCCATTTGACGGGACCGTATTGCAGTTTACATTTACTTCGATTGGTTGAATCGCCCCGGTGTAAACGGTGAACGGCGCGGCAGGAGCGAGAGTCAGCCACGACGCGGTGGCTGTTGGCGCCATGGATGTAACCTGCAATGCAGCATTGCCGTCATTGTAGATGATGAACTCGTTGCCGCTGAGTAACGGTGTGATGCAGCTTGCGTCTTCCGCGTTTTGCCGCATCAACGTTGCAACACGACCATTAAAAACCAGCGACGACCCAAACGCGGTAAGGTGACAATAGCTCATGATAGTGCCAACTTGAGGCACTTGCGAGGGGCACAAGCTAGCGCATTCCGTGAAGCAGCAATCAATCGGTGGGTTATAGCAGTGTGTGTGAGGACTGCCGAAATTGTGCCCGGTTTCATGGGCAACGACGTCGACGTCCCAGGCGTAGCCGGTTGGTGGAAGCTCGAAACCAGTGAAGATGTTGCTTACGGCGAAATCGAACTCATCTCCAAAGTTGTGCTCGTTGCACAATACGTCCAAGTATGCAATACCGCCGGCGGATTCGACGTTTGCAAGCAGATGGCATAGATCGCGCTGGACATTCGCGCGATTCTGCCGGTTATACGTCTCGTACTTGGTAAGTTGTACGTCGGAATTCGCGCCGGCGAAGGGATCGGCAGAGGTCCAGACCACAAGTTGCTTGATGCGCAGGTTGACGTTCAGGTCGCGGCGGTAAATGGCGGAAACCGTGCCAAAAAGATTTCCCGTATAGGTAGTGGCGGTGGCACTGCTCGAACCAAACCGATTCTTATACAAATCATTGCCAACATCCACGAGAATTTCGGCTTCGAGCAATTCGGTGGATTTCGGGCCTGCCTTCACCGTGGGCTCCGTAAAGCTCAACATTTTTTCGGCGTTCTCGGGCAATGCGTCCGCGAAACATTCGAACCCGGAACCACCGAAATCTTCGACGCGAACCAGCGTGTGCTCGCCATTGAATTTGGCAGTGGAGCTGTCGGGCGCGAGGGCCGTCGTGCCAAAAGGAGAGGAGACCATCATCCAGACTTCCTGCCCATCGACGACGGACAGGAAGATGTGCTTTTCGGGGTCGTCAAGACTGCGGCCATCGAAGAAGAACATATCAGGTCGCGCGAGCGGTACTTCAGTGACACCGTCTGTGCCGACGAGCTTGGCATCCGGGGAAAACACGGAGAACTGCTCGACTGCGAAAGATTCCGACGAGCCATCGAACAGCGGCACATCGTTGAGCACGAGGCTCTTTCGCAAGGCGGCTTCCCGCAGCGCGAGCGGATCGACCTGAACGGAAATGGGCGCGCTTGGCGCGGAAGATTTTGACGCGGTCACCGTAAAGATCGAAACGGAGGTAGTCGCGAGTCCCGCGGTTTTTCCCGAACAATCGAAAGTCAGGACGGTGGGTTCGATGCGAATGTCCGGGAGCGGCGTGCCCTTCGCTGAATCCGCATCTGGCTCCGTCAGCACGGGGCCTACAAAATTGGCATTGTTACTCGCGAGCGTGATGGGTGGGGCTTGAATGGAAGTATTGCGCTGGTCGACAAGCCAATGCAGATCGAAAGTTGGCGATCCAACGAAAGCGCCCAAGACAATTGCAGGAAACACAGCAAAACGTGCAAATGACATGTGAGGTACTGCCCGTGTCCGTAACGTACTGATTCTGCTCCATTGTGATAGCACGGACGGTATGATCGCGTCAATTATTTCGTGAGATACGTGTTGACGCAAACCGTCCGGGACATGCCATCCTGCTTTACCTTATCGGGCCGGAGTGTTGCATTCGGGAAAATGGGTCGCGATCACAGATTTCGTAGATTGCTCCGGATCGAACGGGCTGGTTTCTTCTATGGAGCACTTTTGATCGCCTCATGTTCCCAGCAGGTTCTCCTGGAAGGGCAAGTGAGCAGGGCGTTAGGGAGGGTGCAGAATTTTTTTGACGATTCAAGGGGGTGCTCATCGTCAGAATTCGTCGTAACTCCAGTGATTGCATAGCGGCCTCCTTTTCGCAGGGGGTGCAGGGGCAGGGGTGAGGAAGTGAGCTGGCGACTGGGTACGTTCGCCTGTGACATGTGGCATCGGAGTGGACTTCGTAGCACCCGTTCGCCGCGGCGAATCGATGACGGGCGTGTTTGCAGTTTTCTAACGGTCTCGCGTGAACAAGGCCGCCGCGTATTGGACGCGGCAAACGGGCGCAACAAGGCATTCACCTGTGAATGCTCTCACTTATATGGCCACAGCGTTGCACTCACCGGGCGTAAGTTGCTTTTGGGTGGTTTGGGAAACTGGGTGTGATTGATTGAGGCTGCCCAATCGGAGAGAAGCAAGGAACAAAGCGGAACCTTTCAAGAGTGTTTTCCCAAGTGGGAGCCAAAGTGTTGCCGATTCTGGCGCAGGGTCTTCTGCGATTGGCGATAGCGATCGAGAGCAAGTGCGAACAGCAAGGATGTCCCTGGTGAGATTTATCTCCCAGGTATCAGTCGCGTTTTGACGGGGTATAAGTTTTTGATTGGCCGCGGGCGATGGAGAGGGTTTGCCATTCCGGACCTTTTCGCATGCGCGCGAGGTAGACGAGTTGGCCTACATGGTAGGACACATGCGCGATTTGCCGGTTGATTGCGTCGAGCGCGTTCAGCTTTTCGCCGCGGATCGTTACATCTCGCATCAGGTCTTCGGGCTGTAACGATTCAATTGCGTCGAACAGACAGGCCCAGCCGGATTCCCATTTTGCAAGCAGTGCTTCGCGGTCGCATTGTGTAGGTTCGACGAATTCGCCATCGCGATCGCGCCACGGTTTGTTTCCATCGCTCGTTAGAAAATCCGTCCAGCGCGACATCATGTTGCCGTGCAGGTGTTGAATGATGACTGCAATGCTGTTCGATGCTTCATTTGGAACCCAGATGAGGTCTGCGTCGCTCAGTTGGGCGATGGCTTTGTCTCCGAGCGATTTGGTGCCGCGGAATCGAAAGAGGGCGGAGTCCAGATAGGTTTCGCCGACGTTGGTCACGGGTTGTCTTCTCCAATCTATCCGCGGGTTGGTTAGGGAACTGACGCAGCATTATGGATCGTAGCAGGATGTTCTGGGCAAGCACAGGTCGTAGCGCGTGGTGGGCTCGGAGTGGGGGCGGGACAGCCACTCGCGCGATTTTATTTTGCTGTGATGGTTGACGCCTCTTCGGCGCGGGTGACAGTCCCGGTGACGGCTCGCAGGGACGCTCGTCGTACCGGGTGGCGGTGGGTTGACGCGCTTCAGACTTGTGTTCGGGAGAGCGGTTGTTTTTCGTGTTCGTTTGACTTCATTGGATGCCGGGCGTAAAATCGTGGCGTCCGCCGGTGTATGCATTTTGGGCGGTATTTGCGCACGTTTGCCGTAATCCTTCGGAGGTCGAAATCCCCTTCATGAAGCTCGCAGTCATAGGCGGTGGAAGTTCTTACACGCCGGAACTGGTCGATGGGCTCTTCGCGCGACTTGATCGGATACCCGTGAAAGAAGTGTGGATGATGGACCCGAATCTGGAGCGGCTGGAGATTACCGCCGGGTTGGCGCGGCGAATGTCGGAGCGGCACGGTTCGCCCTTTACGGTGCACCACACGACGGACATGCGGGAGGCGGTGAAAGGCGCGAAGTATGTGGTGACGCAGCTTCGCGTGGGCGGCATTCAGGCGCGAATCGAAGACGAGAAACTCGGCAGGCGCCACAATATCATTGGCCAGGAAACCACGGGCGTTGGCGGTTTTTGTTGCGCGCTACGCACGATTCCGCGCATTCTCGATATCGCGCACGCGATGGAAGAGCTTGCTCCGAAGGGGTACCTGATCAACTTTACGAATCCCTCCGGCATTGTTACCGAAGGCCTCATTAAACACAGCACGATAAACAGCTTCGGTCTTTGCAACATCCCAATTGGGATTGTGATGGAGGTGGTGAAGCATACCGGCGGGGCGATGGAGAAGATCGACCTCGACTACGTTGGGCTGAACCACCTTTCGTGGGTGCGCCGCTTCGATGTGGAAGGCGCCGACCGCACGGACGAGTTGCTCGATAAGTTTATCGAGCTCGCCCATGAAGAGTGGGATGACCCTGCGATTTGCGAAAGCATGCGAGCGTCGATGAAGAGTCTGCGCATGTTTTTGAACGGATACCTGCAATACTTCTACGCGCCGGAGGCAGCGCTTGCGAAGCAAATGCGCAAGGAGAAGACGCGCGGCGAAGAGGTGGTCGAGATCGAGGCGAGCCTTTTCGAGAAGTACAAGCAGAAAGAACTCAACGAGAAGCCGCCGGAATTATCGAAGCGGGGCGGCGCGCACTATTCGACGGCGGCGTTTTACCTTATCGATGCAATAGAGAACGATGTGCAAAACACGCAGATCGTTTGTTGCCGCAATAACGGCGCAGTGCCGACATTCGACGACGACGCATCCGTTGAAGTGCCCGCGGTGATCGGCAAGCACGGCGCAAAGGCGATCGCGCAGTCCGCTCCCGATCCTGTCATTCGTGGTTTGATGCAGAACATCAAGGCGTACGAGACGTTGACGGTGAAGGCGGCGGTGACGGGAGACAAAGAAGCGGCGTTTCAGGCGCTGTTGGAGCATCCGTTGACCCCGGATGCGGAGGGCTGCCGCAAGCTTTTGGACGAACTTCTCGAAGTCAATCGTCCGCACCTGCAAGGCACTTTTTTCAATTGAGCGAGTTCGAGTCCGGCGACGCCAAAGGGAAAGTACACTTGGGGACGCGATTGCGAGCTGAATCTCAATGACGCGCGCATTGTGCGAAACGCGCTTGCCTTCGCGCGAGCCTTCCGCACGGGGGAAGGTGCGCGATATCTACGACCTTGGCGATTCGCTGCTCATCGTCGCGACCGATCGCATTTCCGCATTCGACTGGATTAACCCCGTAGGCATTCCGGACAAGGGCAAAATACTCACCAGCATGTCCTTGTTCTGGTTCGAAATGATGGGGGACATCGTGCCTCATCACCTCATCTCCGCGGATATTGCAGACTTTCCCGAGGAGTTTCGCGCACACCCGGAGCAGTTCGAAGGCCGCACGATGCTTGTCAAGAAATGTGAGATGTTCCCGGTCGAATTCGTGGTGCGCGGGTATCTCGCCGGAAGCGGTTGGAAGGAATACCGCGAGCGCGGGACCGTGTGCGGAATCAAATTGCCTGTCGGGCTTGTTGAGTCGAGTAAGCTTGAAGAACCCCTTTTTACCCCAGCGACGAAGGCGGCTTCGGGCCATGACATCAACATTTCCCCGGAAGAAGCGGCACGAATCATAGGGCAGGCGTGGAGCGACCAGGCGTCCAGCGCGGCAAAGCAGGTTTATAATCGCGCGCGCAGCTACGCGGAAACCCGGGGTATACTCTTGTGCGACACCAAATTCGAGTTTGGCGTGCGAGACGGTATATTGGTTTTGGCGGACGAGATACTGACACCGGATTCCTCGCGATTCTGGCCAGCGAGCGAGTATGAACCGGGGCACAGCCAGCCCAGCTATGACAAGCAGTTTGTGCGCGATTGGCTTGAGACCACGGATTGGGACAAGAATTCTCCGCAACCGCCGTTGCCGGAGGACGTGGTGTTGCGCACGCGCGAGAAATATGTCGAGGCGTACAGGCTCCTTACCGGTAAGAGGGATTTTTGATGACGCATACACCCGCCGAGGACGATGCCCCCATCCACCCGCTTGACGTCGGCATTGAGGACGATCGTCTGCGGGAGGAGTGTGGCGTATTCGGTGTGTTTGGCCATCCCGATGCCGCAACGCTGACGTATCTCGGTCTATATGCCCTGCAGCATCGTGGGCAGGAGGGGGCGGGGATCGTCGCGGCGGATGAGGGGCAACTCATTGGTCATCGCGGTGTGGGCCTGGTGTCTGACGTCTTCAAGCCGCACAGGTTGAAGCCGTTGAAGGGCGATATCGCGATTGGTCATGTTCGCTATTCGACGTTTGGCACGAGCGTGCTGGAGAATGTTCAGCCGTTCATGCGTTCCTATCGAGACGGTTCGGTGTCGCTTTGCCACAACGGCAATTTAACGAACGCGGCGCGCCTTCGGGATGAGCTCGAACAGGAAGGGCACATTTTCCAGGCCACATCCGATACGGAAGTAATCATTCACCTCATTGCGAAGTCGCGCGAGAAGTCATTTGTGGATTGCGTGATCGATGCGCTGCATAAGCTTGTCGGAGCGTATACGCTGCTTGCGACAAACGGCGAAGAGGTCGTGGCGGTGCGCGATCCTCACGGGTTTAGGCCGCTTGTGCTGGGCAAGCTTGGCGATGCGTACGTGCTCGCGAGCGAGACTTGCGCGCTGGATATCATCGACGCGGAGTATGTGCGAGAGGTTGAGCCAGGCGAAGTCGTTGCGATTGACAGGAACGGTGTGCGTTCGTTTCGGCCCTTCGAACCCGTGACGCCGCGCCCGTGCATTTTCGAGTTTGTGTATGTGGCGCGTCCGGACAGCGTTATATTTGGGCAGAGCGTGGACGAAGTACGCAAGCAACTTGGACGCAATCTTGCGAAGGATGACGATGTCGAGGCCGACATCGTGATGGCGGTGCCCGATTCGTCGAACCAGGTTGCGTTGGGATACTCGCATCAATCGGGCATACCGTTCGATATGGGATTCATCCGCAATCACTATGTTGGGCGCACGTTTATCGAGCCAGATCAGCAGATTCGCGATTTTGGCGTGAAGATCAAGCTGAACCCGGCGAAGAGCGCGGTCGAGGGCAAGCGCGTCGTGCTGGTGGACGACAGCATCGTGCGCGGGACGACGTCGAAGAAGATTATCAAGATGCTATGGAAATGCGGCGTGAAAGAGGTGCATTTTCGGATCAGTTGCCCGCCAATTATCAATAGCTGCTACTACGGCATTGACACACCGCAAAAAGAGAAACTGATCGCCGCGAACATGTCTGTGAACGAGATGCGGGAGTTTCTTGGCGTGAATACGCTTCGCTTTCAGACGATTGAAGGAATGGTTGATGCGACCGGCATGCGCAACAATCAGTTTTGCCTTGCGTGCTTCAATAACGCGTATCCCACACTGATTCCGCAAGATTATGAGTTGAACAAGCGCGAGTTCCGCCGCCACGTGGATACCAGCGTGGATGCCGCGCGTTAGATTCCGCCCATGCTGGTGATCAGCCATTGCTCACCGACTTTTTCGCCAACGACGGTGAGTGTCACTTGATCGTTGGGCCCGATAAACTCGACAGGCGCGAAGCGCCCTTTGTTTCCGTCGATGACAATTTGCGCGCCGGAGGTGTCGAGCTTTGACCCTTCAAAGCCGCCGGCCAATTGATAGGCTTGCAACATTGCCCGTACTTCCGTTTTTCCGCCGCCTTCGAACGAAAAAGAATCAGCGAATGCCGTCATCATTTTGTCGATATCGCCGGACTCGGTTGCTTCTTTCATGATTTGAATCATCGCGAGGATTCTTTCCTCTTCTGTCATTTCCGCGGTTACTTCAATGCCTTCGCCAGCTTTTGGCGCCCAGAAGCCGAGGAAATTGCGCATGAAATATACGGAGAAAACGAGCAGCAGCACGGCGGCTACACCGCCGGCATAGAGCAAAATCTTTTTCCACGGCAGCGGCTTTTTGATCTTGTTCGGCGGTGTCGAAGGCCGATTTCAGTTGGTCGA
>CALEZK010000039.1 GCA_937928585.1 uncultured bacterium
ACTGCCCCTCGCGGGCTCGATTCAAACCAAGACACATGAGCGCCTTTTTATTGGCAGGATCCAGTGCAAGCGCACGCTGCCACAAGGTCTCAGAATCTTTCCAGTACCGCGTCTGCGCAATTGACATCGTCAGGAGCAAGAGAAGCAGTATTGCCCATCCCCCGCCAACGACCGCTTTCGGCAATCTTGAAACGCACATGCCGACACCCCACACGAAAACGACATACAACCCGATAAACGTGATGTAGGCATATCGATCGGCCATGGATTGCGTGCCTACCTGCACCAAGCCAATCATCGGCACGAGCATTCCCAAAAACCACAACCAGCCAACTATTCCAAAGGGTGCCTTTCTGACGAGCAACAGCAGCGCAAACGTAATAAGTACTAAGAAAAGCGTCGAACCTGCCACTTGCCAAAGCGGTAAATTATTCGACATGGGATAATATGGGGAAAGGCCCACGGGTAAGATCGCCTTTCCCAAATAGGCGACGTACGCCACGGATACATTTGCGATACGATCAAGTGGGGAGTGCGACTCCAATCCCGCTACCGCACCAGACGAACGCTGAACAAGAAACGTTACAACCGACGAAAGTAGCGCAAGCAAAATCAACGGTATCTTTTCGATCACCACCACGCGGACGGATCGCAGGTCTTTCAGTCTTCCCAGAGGCCAGAAATCCAGCAGCAGCAACACGAAGGGCAACGTAACCGCAACCGGTTTTGACAACAGCGCGAGCACAGTCCAGAGTGCAACCCAGGCAAAATTTTTCGCGCCAAGCTGCCTGGCGTAAACCCCATACGCCCGAAGCGCAAGCAGGAAGAAAAGTCCGCAGAGCAAATCCTTCCGCTGAGAAATGAACGCCACGGACTCCACATGAATCGGGTGCACCGCAAATAGCGCCGCAACCGCAGCACTCCGCCAGCGCGCACCTGTCAGCCCCAGAAGCGCGAGGAACACAAGCGCCGAATTCAGCGCGTGGAGCAGAACATTGACCGCGTGATGCCCCGCAGGCCAAAGTCCGAAAAAAGTCGCATCGATCAAATGCGACAACATCGTCAGCGGATGCCAATTTGCCGCGCACACGCCAGTGAGGACATATATCAAACTACCGCTAGACAGACCGGCCCGAATATCCGGATTCTTAAGCACGTACTCGTCATCGTCGTACCCGGCTATGAAATCGTTATTGATACCCGCGCCATGCGCGATCACCGCCAACACGGCGATCGCAAGGCAAATCTTCCAAAAGGTAGTAGTACCTGTCCCGCCGGGCGTAGCCCGGTCCCTGTCAATATGCTGCATAGATTCGCCTTCGCGCCGTACACCAACCAACGTCAAATACTACCCCACCTGACGCGCGCGTGTCGCGCGTTTGACATGCGGCCCGCCCGAATCGTACACTCTCCCCCTGTGTCGGGGTGTAGCGCAGCCCGGTTTAGCGCGCTTCGTTCGGGACGAAGAGGTCGGAGGTTCGAATCCTCTCACCCCGACCATTTAAATCAAATAAAATCAGGCACTTACGAATAGTGCCTGATTTCTCGTTTCAGACAATTTGTCAATCTGTCCCGCATCTGTCCCAAGCGATAACCTAAACCTAATCAGGCTCCCAGACACGCCGAAGGCTTTTCCGGCAGCGTCGCGGGATTTGCAGGTGTTGATGATCCGTTGTGGTAAATTGGCCACATCGGTTGGCTGATTCTGTTTGAGCGTAGCCGTGCGCCGCTCCCGCGCCTGCTCGTCGTAGAACCCGCGCGCGCGGGCTGCGGCCACTAACATGCTTCACGCCCCGCGGTGTGCGCGCGTCGCGCGTCCTCGAATAGCTGCTTCAGTCCGTCCATGGTCAAATCAGCCAACTCTGCGCGATTCATGCCACAATGCAGCACTAGAAAGTTTCGAAGCGCGACGTGCGGTAGTTTCAGCGCGTTGCCCGCGAGTGCGCGTTGTATCGCCGCCGCGTCGTGCGCGAATGCGTCAGGGTTACGTAGCGTCATTGGTTCGAGCATGTCATGATTCTCCTTCTAGTCCGGCTCGTGTGGTGATCGTTGTGTCTGCATTCGCCCAGCGGCGAAGAGGTCTACCCAAATAATCGCGCCGATTGCGACAAGCGAAACCTGCCAGCCGTATAGCCCGCCCAAGCCAATGGCGATACACGCAAGCGACGTGATGGGGAGAAACAGTGCGCGCGCCATGAGAAGTATTCGTGCTCGCATTACGCGGTACTCAATCGCAGGCCGCGCTTGGATAGTTTGTTCTGAATCGCGCGCTCGATGTGCACGCTCACCTGTTCGGCAATCGCGCGCGGGTCGTTTACGCCCGAGACAATGATGTTCCCAAAGCTGAAGGACTGCCCGCCGCCGCCTTTTGTGGCCATAGCGGATTGCTTGGCGTCGTAAACCGTCGCGCCGCTCGGAAGATTCACGAGCTCCGGCCCGCGCTCGCCCACGACAGCCCATCCGCCACGATTGACTTTACCGCCCGACGCAAGGCCCGGGGGTGGTGCTACAGAACCGCCCCCGCTGCCTCCACCAAGCAAGCCGCCAAGCGCGCTATTCGCCATATTGAGAATGCCGTTGATTGTGGCGACAACTCCGTCAAATATCTGCGTCCATGTCGTCGACCACATCCCGCGAATGTTCAGCAGCAGCGAACCCATGGGCGCGATGATTCCATTGATTGCCGTGAGCGTGTTTTGCAGAGAGCTCCGAACAAGATCGTTAATGCTCGGGCTTTCGTGGTGATCTAAGCTGAAA
>CALEZK010000040.1 GCA_937928585.1 uncultured bacterium
CCCCGCATTCTGAATAAAGAGCCCCAATCGCCCAATCGAACTGCGACCCTCCACAAATGCCGTGAGATAGTCCGGCAGCGCGATAAACTCCTGCGTCGTAGCCAGCACGAATCCATGGGAGGGCACGACAAATGAATCACCCTCGGCACGCTCGTACTCAATCGGGTCCGACATCGAATACATTCCCTGCGTCGCTCGCGGGGTGAGAAAAGTAGTGCCCAAACGCAGATCCACGGAAGCAGGTCCAATCTGGGACGGGTCTATCGGCTCAATACGAAGTTCGCCCTTGGATAGCAGCTCTCTTATCTTTCGGTCGGGAAGAATCACGGCGTTTCTCCAAAATGTACAAACACCCGGAGTGTAGGGGAGAGGCCGCACCGATAGCAATTGGGAACTCGGGTGCCAAAGGGGAAAGGCCAGACAGATGCGGTCGGACGAGTACACTACTCGTCGGGAACATCATCCATTCGGGTGAGTGCTTCACGCAACGAATACAGGCCCTGAATGAAGGAAGCAAACTCCATATTCTGGGTGAGCTGATCGCCGAACCGAATCGCCACCCACATACGGCCTTCCGTATCTGGCTGTACGCGCGATACGACCGCAGGCCCCATGAACACATTTGGCAGGTAGTCTGATACGGCAAATCGCTTGGTTGGGATTGCAACGACTACTTTTTGTCCTAATTCGAGGCGGTGTTTGGTGATCAATAATGCACCCGAAACGGACACATTACGCACAATTCCAGGACCAACTAAGCGTTGCGGCGGATTCCCGCTCTGGGCGGTAATGGATATCTTGATCCGAAACTTGAACCGCTCCGAATCTCGCTGGTTGGATTTCTTCGGCTCGAAAGGGTCGCTCCAAGCCGCATTGACGTCATATCGACTCATGCCCTGCGCTCCCTGCTCCGATGCAAAGTCTAGCACGGGATTCGCAGTTTTGTCTACTTAAAATACACTTTACTCAGAAATATCAGTTTCAAGCCGATACCCTTCGGAGTCAACAGGCAAGCGGGCCAGACCCAGCTATCGGACTGAATCGGAACGCCCCCGATTGGAGATTTCGCGGGCGATAGTAAGCCGTGTCCATCTCAGTAATCAGCGCGTCCGCCTGAATTCCGTCCACGAGCACCATCATACAGCCGCCAAGACCGGCCCCCGAAAGCTGCGCGCCGTACACGCCAGGGCATCCGAGCGCGATGTCCACCATCGCATCAATTTCCCGAATGCTGCACGCATAGTCACCGGGTTGGGCAAACAACTGTCCCGCCGCCACCCGAGGCACCTCACCGCTTTGCAGGTTCTCAATAGTCCCGTGCAGCATGGCGTCATCAACACGGGCGTGGTACGGCGCACCAGCCGCAGTCACAATCCGATCACCGTCATGCGAAATGTTCATCAGCGCCCCGAGCTGTGCCATGTTGCCGTCCCGCAGGAATTCCAGGGCCTTTCGGCTTCGCTCACACTCCGCGATGCCAAAAAGGAGACGTCCCCGCAACGCATAGTGCTCCGGAGCGGCATGGGATGCCGCGTAGCGGTCGAAAATCTCGTCACCAAGCTCGGCCCGCAGTGCATTGGGCGAGATGCGCTCCGGCACGTCGAGAAGGAGCCGATAAATGTCGACCGCCTGCACCCCCAGCGTTTCGGGGGTAATGTCCCGCAAATGGGTAATCAGCGGCGCAAAGTGGGGGAAACGTTTGCAAACCCAGTGCACGGCGAACTCGTAAGAGGCAACCCGCTCGTTGAAGATATCGCGGGCGCCCGCCGCCTTACGCGCTTGCACGCGCGAATTGCAGATCACCAGCGCGCAGTCTTCGGGAAAGTCCAGATACTCCTTAATTTCGAACGGAAAAAAACCGACGTGCGCGATACGGCGTGACTGGCTGAGCTTCACAGCCGCGTGATCGGCGCTGCCGCCGCGCGTCCCCACAAACCATTCGCCCTCGCCGCAAACGTCGACGAGGTCGTGCGGCGAAACATCCAGCCGGTTCGTGAGAACGAGTGCCTCCGCCATCGCCACCACCAGCGCAGACGACGAACTGAGACCGGCCGCCATCGGAACATCCCCGCTTACCACGCAATCCACGCCGTGAATGAGCCGGTCCTTGAACTGCTGCTGTAAACGCAGCATTGGGGCCTTAAGATAGTTGCCCCAGTCCCCAGCGAGATCGCGAACGAGTTGCATAACCGAATCGCTATTCACAAACTCCCGCCAGTCGTCCAACCCGACCTCTTCGAGCAGGTCCCCGACACTGAATTCGAGACTCGGGAATTGAGCCGGGTCCGCGTTGTGGGCCTGCACGACGCCATCGCTTCGCGGCCGCGCGACAAGTATCTGCTCGCGATCGATTGCCATGAGGTTGACGCAACCGCCCCGATGATCCACATGCCGTCCCATGAGATTGATGCGGCCCGGCGCGCGGACAACCGTCACCACGCCCGTATTGCCGAATCGTTCGACAAAGAGTTCCACCGCCTCAAGTAACCGCAACCGCTTCTGTTCGCGCAAACTGTCGTTGGGACCATAAATCGCGCCAAGCATCGCGCGCACTTCAGAATTGTTGTCGCGCAGACACTGCGCCCAGGTTGCCGGGGGCTTGAAAATGCGCGGGTCGAGACCCGCCGTGCTGTCCTGAACAGCCGGGAGTTTTTGCCGAAAGTACTCCTCGATCTCGAGAAGTTCCTCGGGATTGTTAAACGCTAGCACATCGTTCGGCGCATCCACCGGCACAGGAATAACCCGGCCGCCTTCGCGCACGACATGTTCGATGGTATCGGTAAGGTACTCTTCTTTCTGAACGTTTCCGCGCGACAACGCGTCAAGCGAGGAAAAGAGCGCGTCGGCTTTGAAGAGGTAAACGGCCTGATTCACGCTGGTCGTTTGGTCCTCGATCTCCGCAGCGGTGCGCGTTGTGCCCTGCACATCAAACGCAATTCCTTTTGCAGCGGCATTTGTCAGGTCTGCGCGCTCGATAACGCGAAGCACTTCGCCATTCGCCCCGCAGACTATTCGGCCCGCGTTTGGCCAACGCGACTTCGGCGCGACAAGCAAGGCGATATCCGCGTCTTCGCGTTGGAACGCCTCGATAAGTTTGTTCAAGGCCTTCGGCTCAATGACCTTGTCGCCCGCCACGACCAGAATCGCACCGTCGAATCCAAGTTCGTGCAGCATCGCCGCGCCTTGCTTCGTGGCATGTCCGGTACCGAGGAGTTCAGCCTGATAGGCGAACACGACGTCAGGGAATTTTGGCCCGATCTCTTCTATGACCTTGCCCGCAAGGTGGCCTACAACACAGATCGAAGGGGCCGCGTTAAGTTTGTGGAGGTGATCAAGCAGATGGAGCACTGCCGCCTTTCCCGCAACGGGAAAGCACACCTTGGGAGTGCGCCTAGCTTGCATGCGCCTGCCCTTACCGGCGCAAAGTATGATGGAAGCAAGTTTGGTCATATTCCGGAAAAAGTTTTCCTGCCCTGCGGCACACCGTAGCATGCGTGCGACTATGGCGTCGACAAATCGATCTGTATAGGTTGTTGCTCGGCGCCAATTGTAATCGGTTGTTTGTATGCGGGTGATCGCGGCAGGTTTAACAGGGCAGTGATATCCGGATTTGCTTCATCCAAATCCATCGAATACACCTCAAGCG
>CALEZK010000041.1 GCA_937928585.1 uncultured bacterium
GTGTTGTCAACGACCAGCCAGTTTGCCGATTTCATTTTCACGGCCAAGGTGCGCCTTTCCGCGGAAGACATCGCGGGCATTGGCGTACGCGCAACGCTGGACGGTCACCCGACCGAAACCGGCACGCCGATGCTGGTGATTACCGAGCCGAAAGACGGCGGCAAGGACTGGCACACCGTGGAAATCACGGCGAACGGCGGGGATCTTTCCGCAAAGCTTGACGGCAAGGATGTCGACCTCAAGGGCGAGCGCGGCCGCGGCTACATCGCCTTTTATTACTACGGCCATGGAAACCGCTCGCCGAAACCGCAAGGCTGGGAGTACCGCAGCAAGCTTGAAATAGCGGAAGCGAAACTCCAACCGCTGAATCTAAAGTCGCTCTTCAATGGCAAGGATTTGACGGGGTGGTCGGTGATCCCCGATCGCAAATCGATTTTCAGCGTGGTTGATGGCGCGCTTAACATCAAAGATGGTAACGGCCAGATTGAGACGACGGAACTCTTCAAGGATTTCGCGCTTCAACTCGACATCATCTCGAACGGCAAAGAATTGAACAGCGGCGTCTTCTATCGCGGCCCCGTTGGCGTGTTCTGGAAAGGGTATGAGTCGCAGGTGCGCAATCACTGGATGGGCGATGATCGTACAAAGCCTGTTGACTTCGGCACCGGCGGAAACTACGGCAACCAGCCCTCGCGCAAGGTCGTTACATCTGACGGAGAATGGTTCACAAAAACCGTCGTCTGCACCGGCAATCACACCTCAGTTTGGTTGAACGGGTATCAGGTAAGCGACTTCACTGACAATCGTCCCATCGAAGCTGGCAACGACGGCAAGAACGGTTATGTACCTGGTCCGGGCACGTTCCACTTGCAGGGCCACGACCCGACAACGGATCTTTCGTTTAAGAACATCAAGGCGGGCGAGTACCCGAAGAACTAATCAATCATTTTGATCGAGCAGGGCGAACGCAACGTTCGCCCTGCTCTTTTTCTTTGAGACACTTCTCTAGCGCACGGATCGTATCTTTCGCGGTTCAAGAGCGTTTTGTAAACCGGGCATTGACATGAGAAGCATCCCGCGTTAGGATACCAACGCTCGCGACCGGGGGCGGGAGCAACGGGGCTCCTGTACGCTCGGTTGTGCGCAACGTTATTAGGGAAAACGTAGCGCGCAATTAGACGCATCCGTAGCTCGGTACCTACTCGCGGATGCTTCGGAAGGGGAAACGTCCGGGTGACTTCAGTCATTCGCGCACGGGGAGTCTCGGGAAACAGCCGCAATGCCGGCTTTACCCTGATTGAACTTCTCGTTTCGCTCGCCGTCCTCTCGATGGCGCTCTACCTCCTTGTGTCGCTGTTCGGAAGCAGCTATACCTTGGGTAATGAGGTTCGGCATCGACGTGTCGCCTCAGAAGTAGCCGAGGAAGTGCTCGCCGAAATAAGGCGCGACCCTGCTTCCTTCACATGGCCGGGCACTGTTACCGATCAGCTTGCTCCCATCACACGCGGCTCCGAAATTGGAACAGTCGAGCTGCCCGGTGTTTCTGCAACCCATATCCGCGACGATCAGCGCGTGCGTGACCTGTACGGCGCATTCCGCTGGCGGGCTTTTGTGCGCCTGGCAACGCCAGACGCGCCTACCTGTGAATTGACCGTGCTCGTATATTGGGTCGATGGCGGCAAATCGCAGCGGTTTACACTTACGACGTTGGCTCCGCGCACTTTGCTGGAGGCCAAGCAATGAAGCAACTCCATTCGCGCCAAGGCTTTACGCTTATCGAACTTATCGTGGTGCTGGCTCTGCTCGCCGTCGTGACGAGTATGGGTACCGTCTTGTTTGTTCGGATGAATGATTTGTGGTCTGAATTGAAGATTGGAGCGGAGCTGGATGCGCGCGCACAGCAAGTGTTCTCGGCAATCGAGTCCGACTTGTCGCAGGCGGTAAATTCCAAGATCGCCGGTTTCGGGCTGAAGGGCGTGCAGGGCAGTGTCAAAGGCGGGCGGCAGATTCTGAACCAGATATTCGTGCAGGATTCGTTCACACTTCCCGTGCAGGTTCCCATGATTGGGGGCGGAAGCGCTGCGGCGCTTGTCGGATATGGTATTGAACCATCCGAAGATGGCAGTGACTGGGTGCTGGTGCGTACGCAAAAACCTATCCGTGGCGAAGGCGAACCCGCCAAACTAAAGCTGGCGGAAGGTATTGTGCAGATGCGCGTTGAATACGCCGGCGAGACC
>CALEZK010000042.1 GCA_937928585.1 uncultured bacterium
AGATCGAGTCGTTTCATCCATTCGTCGATGATCGCGGCGAGCTTCGCCATTTTGATCAGGGCCGGATTGGGCACACCTTTGGTATCGGTATACCCTTTGATGTTTGCGATGCGATCTTTTACCTGCGCGTCGGTGTCGCTCATACGCGCGGCTTTCGCAAATACTTCGGATAGGTCCAGCGTCTCGACGGTGATACCGGACTCTTGAAACAGCTTTTCACTGTAGCGCACTGTGTTGAATGCGGCGGGCCGGGCGCCGAGCGCGCCAATGCGGCACGACTTCAGTCCGCGGACGACTCGACAGGTTGCCGCGAAGGTGTGAATCTCGTTTTCGAACGCCTGCGATTTTGGATCCATGGTGTGACGCGCGGTGATCGAAAACGGGATTCCGTATTGCTTCAGATTGTTGCACACGCTCATCTTGCCGCAGAACGAATCGCGGCGGTGCTTGATCGACATTTTTGTGGCGTCATCCTGCCATGCGTGTATGAGCACGGGGACGTTCAGGCCCGCCATCTTCAGGGTGTCGGCAACGCCGCGTTCATCGCCAAAGTTCGGAAGCGTGACGATTACACCGTCGATCTTTTCTTTGTTCTTCTTGAAGAGTTCCGCGCACTTTTTCGCGTCGTCCCACGTTTCGACACTTCCGAATTTTGTGTCTTTCGGCGTCAGCACGACAACGGAGTAGCCCAACTTCTTCAATAACTTGGAAAGGAACTCGTGACCTTCCCGTGCGAGCACGTCGGGGAAGAATCCCCGGTTGCCGACGATTAACCCGAAACACGCCGATTTCGCTTTGGCTGCCATGGTCCCCTGTACTCCCCAGAATATGAGTGGATTTTGCCCCGGCCCGCACACCGAAGGCATCGCCATTGTATCGATGGTCCGGAAGCGCTGCAAACCCACGCCGCGACCGATTAAATCACTTATTTATTGCTTTTATTGTATTTTATACTTTATTTTCGGCATGTCTTGAGTATATAATTGACAGCGGGACTGAGTACAGTAATGAACCGTCAAAATACGGGACTCCTCGCGAAGGGTCATCCTTGGCCCGCCGTGACGCTGATTTTTTCTGGCGTCGTGCTGTTTCTTTTGTCTTTTTACCCGAACATGGTGATGAAGAATGCCACGCTCGGGGACGCTCTCGAGTTGCTTGGAACGGCGGGGCTCGTGTTTGGCGCAAGTCTTTTTGTGCACCACTTGAGCCGCAGCACGTATGCGACCGGGCTTTATCTTTGGGGCTGCATTCTGCTGACCTTGGCGCGATTCCTAGACTTTACGGAAGAACTGCCCGGACTTCATGGAATAACCTTGATTGGCGCGGAAGGTGCAGCGCACCTGTTCGCGATGCGGTTCAGCGAGAGCATTGGATATATCTGTTTGCTCCTTTCCATGCTGGCGCTCATGCACGAGCTTTCGCGCATGATGCTGAACGCGGAGGACGAAGGCCGGCGTTTCAAGACGCTGCACCAGGCGAGCCAGTTCCTGACGAGAGTTGCCGATATGACCGCGGATGCGGTTTTCGCGGTGGACGGTGCGGGTAACGTGCAGGCATGGAACAAAGGCGCGGAGCGGCTGTTTCAATTCAGTAAAGAGCAAGCCATCGGCAAGAACATTCGGGAACTGCTTACAACAGGCCTGGAGGGAATCTCCGGCGGAATCGATCAGTGGGCGGCGGCGAATGCGATGCGCCGGGAAGTAGATGTGACCGCGCGTTGCGCGAACGGAAGCGAGTTTGCCGCTGGAGCAAGCTTCTCTCCGATTAGCGGGGATGATGGAAAGATCCTTGGTGTGAGCGTCGTGGTGCGCAATATCGAGGACCGCAAGCGGGTTGAACGCGAGTTGATCGCGTCGCACCAGATGCTTTCGGGCGCTTTGCACGCGGCGGATGTTGGCATGTTCGTGTTGGATCGCGAGGGGCGGGCTATCGAGTTTAACTCGCGGATGCAGGAAATGACGGGCCGGACGCCCGAGGCAATTGAAGAAGGAACTCTCGAGAGCATCGCGGAAAGCATGCTGGATGACCCCGGTGGGTTTGTGAACGCCATTTATGATCGCGTTTTGAAACGTGGGAAGCATGTGGAACTGCGCAATATCAAACTTCGGCGACCCGATGGAACGGAGCGCGTGTGCAATGGGGCGATCGCGCCGGTAATTGACGAGAACGGACTTGTGATCGCGGCGGCAGGGGTGGCGGTTGACGTGACAGAGCGCGAGGCGTTGCAGACCAGATTGCTTGAGGCCCAGAAAATGGACAGCGTGGGCCGTCTCGCGGGGGGCATCGCGCATGACTTCAACAACATACTTACCGGCGTTCTCGGATATGCGACGCTGGCGAAACAGGCAGTGACTCCGGATTCGCCCGTGTCAAAACACCTGGCACAGATCGAATCCTCGGCGGTGCGCGCATCGGAACTGACACACCAACTACTGACGTTTGCGCGCGGTGGATCGCGAAACGAGATTCGCTTGTCGCTGAATCCGATTATTGACGAGACCTTAAAGCTCGTTGCCCATTCGCTGAATCCGAACGTGCGGATTGAGTTTACCGCCGTGGATGGACTGGACCAGGTTAGCGCTGATCCGGCGCAGATGCATCAGCTGCTCATGAACCTTTGCCTGAACGCGCGGGACGCGATCGATTTTGCGGGAACGATTCAAGTGTCTGCGGAGAACGTAGAAGTGTCTGATGCCGAACGGGAGAACCTGCAGATTGCGGTGCCCGGTCGCTACGTTCGAATTCGGGTGGAAGATTCAGGCCGCGGGATGTCGCCAGAGGTGGCAGGGCGGATATTCGAGCCCTTTTTTTCGACAAAAAAGCAGGGACAGGCTTACGGCCTTGGGCTGTCCGTCGTATATGGAATCGTACATTCCCACCGCGGCGCGATAACGGTTGATTCGCAGATCAATCAGGGCACGCGTTTTGAGATTTATCTGCCGTCCGCGGGACAGACCATAGTGCAACCCAAACCAGAGAACGGAACCCTTGTGAAACGCGATAGAGAAACAATCATGGTAGTTGACGACGAACAACTCTTGCGCGCAGTGCTGCAGGATATTCTTGAGATGTCCGGATACGACGTCGTGCAGGCGTCCACCGGCGAAGAGGCCATCGAAGTCTACAGTGAGCGGGGAAACGAGATTTCGGTCGTTATCATGGACATCGTAATGCCGGGCATGGGTGGCGCGCGCGCACTGGAAGAGTTGTGGAAAATCAATCCGAAGCTGCGCTGTATTGTGTCAAGCGGATTCGGCGGCGAGTCGATCGCGGAAAAACACGACAGCCAGTTCCTGCGGTTCGTACCCAAACCGTTCAGCACCACCAACGTTACGAGCGCCATCGTCGATTTGCTTCAGGTATAGCGGTTCCGGCAATACTGCTGGGATGAGCACACACCCATATCCGACTGCCATCGATTCGATCGCCACACTCGAAGAGATCATGACGCGACCCAGCGAACGGCTTGTGGCGTTCATGCGGGAACTCAAAGGCGACTTGGTAATTCTTGGGGTCGGCGGAAAGATGGGGCCTTCTCTGGCAATACTTGCCGCGCGCGCGATTGAGGCGTCTGGTGTGCCGCGACACATCACCGCCGTTTCTACATTCTCGCAACCGGCCGTGCGCGCACGGCTCGAATCTCATGGCATAAAACTCCATCGCGCGGATGTGCTTGCGTCGGGTGCGGTCGACGACCTTCCGCTTGCCGAGAATGTGCTTTATATGATCGGCCGAAAGTTTGGATCTTCGGGCGCGGAGTGGGATACGTGGGCCACGAATGTTCATGCTGCGGGACTGTGCGCGAAACATTACACTGCATCCCGTGTTGTGGCGTTCTCCTCTGGAAACATTTATCCGTTTGTCGATGTCGACAGTGGCGGCGCAACTGAGATGACCGCACCGGGACCGGTAGGCGAATACGCGATGTCCGGACTTGGGCGCGAGCGCATGTGGGATTATGCGTCGCATCATTTCGGCACGCGTGTGCTGCATTATCGTCTCAACTATGCCGTGGAATTGCGGTATGGTGTTCTACTTGATGTTGCGCAGAAGGTCTGGCGCGGCGAGGCAATCGATGTTTCGATGGGATACGCGAATTGTGTCTGGCAGGGCCATGCGAATTCGGTTGCGCTCCAATGCCTTGGGCTGGCGAGTTCTCCGCCGTCCGTGATCAACGTTACGGGACTTGAACGCGTTTCGATCCGTTCGCTTGCCGAGGATTTTGGCAAGGCGATGGGTAAACCACCGAAGATTGTGGGAAACGAAATGCCGACGGCGCTGCTTAGCAATGCGACGCGGTGTCACGAATTATTTGGCCCGCCAGAGGTATCGATCGAGACGCTGTTTGGTTGGATCGTAGAATGGGTGATGTGTGGCGGCGAGACCTTGTCGAAACCAACCCATTTTGAAACACGGGACGGAAAGTTTTGAGAGTCGTCAATGAGACTTCTTCAACCCGCACCGGGTTGATTTGGTAGGTGGTGCCGTGTTCGAGGGTAGCGCCGCGGCGGTCTGCTCGCAGGAGACCCTTCGAGGTCAACAGACGTTGCGTAATTAGTAATGCGGGGCATGGGCTGTGTGTTGGGTTCGCTGGGGGATACTCAGCATTTGCCTGGGCCGTTTGACCCGCACTTGTAACTGTGTCGCGCCTTTGGGGCTGCATAGTTGAATTAAGTGCCCGTCGGCTTTATCTCAGTTCTCGATAGCGCATTAACAGTTGTATCTGATTGCGCAATGCTCCCTGTCTGTACAGATTCTTCAATCAATCAACTGAAATCCATGGAGTGCTCCCATGATCTCACGTCGGTCGTTTATCTGTCTCTTATACACATCTCCGAGCCCACGAGACAGGCAGAAATCTCGTA
>CALEZK010000043.1 GCA_937928585.1 uncultured bacterium
GAATGCCACCGGGGCAGAAGTTTCCACCGCGGTGGCCGCTGATGTGGGATATCGTCATGCTGAACTTAGTTAATTCAGGCGCGGAGATGAATCATCTTCCCGGAGGCGGAAACGTGCTGTGGATGGATGGCACGGTTGAATTTATTCGGGCGGTGCAGTGGCAAGGCAACAATATGCCGGTCGCGGTGAAGGGAATCGACTTTATCAGCCCGGAATTCGCGCCGTTCGGATTGCCGCCAGACGTTGTGGAACCGCCGCAACCTGAGCCTCCAGCAAGAAGGTATCCGGAAGCATCGCGCCGACGCGCGCTTGGGAGCAGCAAACCCTAGCCCGATGTCCGTCGCGGAGGAATTTACGGTCGCGGCAATCGCAAGTCGGCGAAGTCGAGAATTGCCTCCCAGTATCCCTGATCCATTGTGTGCTTAGTGTCGCGCCGGTATTGAAGAATGGTACCTGCAGTTTCAGAAGTAACCTTCTGTGGATACGTGAGTACGCCGTCGCCAGCGAGACCTTGCGCGCCGAGCAGTTTCCAGACGGGCGCGGCCGCGCGCACGGCGCGAAGCGAGCTGTCATAGTTTGCCCACTTGTCCTGCAACCCCATCGTATCGATCAGCGGGCGCGGCGCGACCATCGCCATTAACAGGTGTTGATCGATTGGCAGTTTGGATTCGTGGTCTCCGAAGTTTACGAACGCGTCGTTGAACCAATGCGGAAATACGCGGTTGATGCGCTCGACCGTTTCCTGGTCGTTGTCCCTGCTTAGCGCGGCGCCGCCGGTGCCGGATTGATGCGGCACGACCAGCGCAATGCGTTCATCCATCGCGCCCGCGAACAGAGCGGTTTTGCCGCGCCGCGAATGACCGGTTACGCAGATCCGCCTTGGATCTACACCGGGTGCGGTCGAAAGATAGTCCACAGCGCGGTGTATCCCCCACGCCCACGCCGCGATCGTTGCCCATCGATTCTCCGGCGCGATCTCCTCTTGTGGGAAAAATGGGTGAATACCATCCGTGAAATCATGTACGTCCGGATCAATATCACTTTCATGGAAAGTCGCAAAGCCGTACCCGCGCTCGATCAAGTATGGAATGCACCAGAACTCGGCGTCCTTGCCGCGAATCTCTTCTGGTGGTCCGGGACATTCCTTGTGCAGAATCGCGTTTGGATTGATCCGAATGGCAGGATCGGCGAGCACGGTGTGATTGCCGCACTTGTTAATTGTGACGAAGACCGGAGCCGAGGCCACCGCCTTTGGAAGTATCACTGTCAAATGGATGCGTGGCGCATTTTCCGGCAAGGTTGGAAATGCAATCACAACCTGACGCAGGATTGCTTTTCCGTCGAGTATTTCCAGGTCCGGCTGTGCTGACGAGGATTCGATCTTCACTGCGTCCGGGAGATAACCGTACATATAATGCTGAAACAACTGCTTCAGTTCCGGGCGGCGCTTTTTGTACCAATCGTCGGTAGTCTTTACCGGAGTTCCATCCAGCATAATGAACGGATCCGGCAAGGCAGGGTTTTCCGGCAAGGCGTCGAACGGCGGCAATTCGGCCTTTGCAAATGTCGAGCTGCAGTGAGCGACCAATACGACAAGCAGCAAACAGCGCCAGCGATGCGACATTTTCAGCCCCTTTCAATTGCTCGTAGTGCAGCGGGAATTTGATCTCGGCGCAAGCGCGGATTTCATTCCCGGCCTGAATGCTCTGCAACGGACACCTTGGGCTCAATGCGATACAAATGGGTCGCCCAGCGGCCGTGGAAAACCCAATGTTCGACCTGGAATTCGCCGCCGCGGATTTTTGCGTCGATGGCGTCGAACTCCCAGACTTTCGGCACCTCCACAAACCAAATCCAGGCCCGCTTACCTCCGCGCGCTTCTTTAAACGCTTCGTCGAGAAACGTATCGCTATTGCCAAAATTTGCCTCGTACGGAATGCCGGCGTAGTACTTCATCGGAAGCTGAATATAGTCAAGACTGGCGAACAAACGTTCGCCGGGATTGAACTGATCGCGAAGGATCGCGCCGGTCGATGCGTAGTCGGGGCGTAGCGGGCGATTATAATCGTACAGGTTGCCCGCGTAAACGGCGAGCAACAAACCAAGCGCGCCGTATTGAAGCGAGCGCTTCGGCAGTGCGGCAATCGCCCCACCCATCACCAAGAACAGCGGCAGCGCGGAATAGAGCACATAGCGCTCGACAAAGCAGGGGCGTATGAGGCGACCCATCAGGAACAAGGTTGCCGGTGGAACAAAAAGCCAGCACATCAGCATGAACGAGGTGCGCGCTTCGTATCCAATGGGCAGGCGGAATTTATGCCTCACCGCATATGCGCAAAACGCGAGGTAACCTGCGCCCGCCAGCAGAAATGCCATGCCGAGGATGTGGTGGACCGGGATTCCCCAGGGGAGCCGCCGCACAAAGTCCAGTGCGTCCTGAAGGCTGCCGGCAAATACAAAGTAATACGCGTCAAACGCGCGGGAGAGCGGGGTCCAATTGATCCACTGCGTTTCAGCTTCGACCTGTCCGGACTGCACGTAATTTACCCACAGCGGAATCAGGGCGTAGAAGGGCAATTGCACAGCGGCCCAGACCGCGATCCACTTTATCTGGCGGGGCCGGCTGGCGAGCAGATAGACCCCTTGCGCGAAAGGCAGTAGAAGTCCGAAAAAGTGCGTGAGCGCTACGGCTATACTGGCGATTATGTTCACAGCCCACCAGTTTCGGCGTCCGCGGTTCGCGGCTTCGTTCAACGCATACATGGCGACGATCGCGAACAGCAGGGTGAACGCGTAGTTGCGTATTTCCTGTGACATGTAGATCTGCAGCTTCGCGAAGGTCATGCAGGCAGCAGCGGTGAGTCCGCCGATGTGGCCGAACAATCTGCGCCCAAAAAAATACAGCGCCATGATGCCGAGTGTCCCGGCGATGACGGACAACAGCCGCATGCCCACTATGGATGTGAAACCGAGGTGATACCAGAGATATGCCACCCCGTAGTAAATCGGCACCGTTGCGGGGTCACGTATCGCTTCGCCGCGGAAGAACTCGAAGATGGTGGGGCTGTCCAGCCAGGTATAGGTGATGCTCTCGTCAAACCAGATCGATTCGGAAGCAATGGCGTGGAGACGCAACGCAACGGCCACAGCAAGCAAGGCTCCCAAAGCCAGCCATTGGGAGAGCGTCATTCCACCTGGCTCTTGATCGGAAGGCATCCCAGGATGCACGTTTTGCTCTGTCGAGTTCATGCCGCGGCATCGACCGGATTGGGGTGAGGTTCAATCCTGTAAAGATAAGTGTGCCATCGACCGAGAAACTGCCAGCGTTGATACTTTAGCCCTTCGTGAAATGCAACGGACTCGACCAAAGTAGGCTCGAACCTGTCAGGCACATGAATAAACCAGATCCAGGATCGCTTTCCCGCCAACGCCGCGCTGGTCGCCTTCTGAACGAAGTCTTCCGAACCGACAATCGCGTCTTTGGGAACATTTGCGTAATATCGTAGTGGCATCTCAAGTGTGTCAAAGCAGGCGAAAATCTTATCCCCTTGCTGAAATTCCGTGGCCAGGACTTCGCCTGTCGATCGAAAATCGTGGCGCAAGGGGCGCGCGGAGTCAACGAGATTTCCGGCGAATATGAGCATGAGAAGGCAAAGCGCCACGTGTTGCAACCGTTGCGTTGGAATGACGGCAATTGCGCCACCGGCGACAATGAACAATGCTGTTGCGGAGTAAAGCACGTAGCGCTCAATAAAACACGGTTGCACGATTCTACCAAGAATGAAGAGCGCCGTAGGCGGCACGAACAACCAGGTAACCAGCATTACCGACGTGTCAAACTTGAAGCCTTCCATCGGTATGGCTTTGCGCAGGTAGAAGATTGCGCTTGCGGAAACATAGCATGCCCCAGCCGCCAGCATTGCCACGCCAAGCATATGATGAACCGGAATCCCGAAAGGGAGCACCCGCACGAAGTCCATGGCATCCTGCAGACTGCCCGCGAAGACGAAGTAATACGCGTCGAACAACCGGTTTACCGGCGCCCAGGGTATCCACCCGGTTTCAGAAATTGGGCTCGACACGATGTTGTGAATCCAGATTGGCATGAGCGCAAGAAACGGCAGGTGGACCGCTGTCCAACCGGCGATCCAGAGAATACGTTTTGGGCGTGTGATTAAGAGGAATACACCCTGCGCCAACAACAGGAGCAGCGCAAAGAAATGCGTGTAGGCGAGAACAATATTCGCCGCTATGCTGAGGATCCACCAAGTGCGCTTCTCGCGTTTAACGGCTTCGTGGAACAGATACATTGCGACGAGCGCAAGCAGCATGGTGAATGCGTAGTTTCGAATCTCTTGAGACATGTATATCTGGAGCTTTGCGAAAGACATGCAAACCGCCGCGGCAAGACCCGCGGCGTGGTTAAAAAGGCTTCGCGTCCAGAAATAGAGAAATATAATCGCCGCAAGGCTGGCGACTACCGACAGCATTCGCACGGCGACGATGGAAGTAAAGCCAAGGTGATACCAAATATAGGCCGCGCCGTAATATACCGGAACCATGACTGGGTCGTACTGGGCCTCTTCACGAAAGAATCCAATGATGCTCGGATTGTGGAGCGCCATGTACGTTACGCATTCGTCGAACCAGAGCGATTCGGTGCCAATGCGAAAGATGCGTACCCCGAGTGCCGCCAATAGCAGCGTGCCCAACTGAACGCCATGTAGGAAGGTGAATTTTTCCCTGAGACGCTCCATGCCCTTACTGCTCCCGCTGCTCCATGTTGAATCGTTTCCGCATTGTGGCGGACACACCCCTGCCGCGAGTATTCGCGCGTCTACGTCAGACTTCATGACGCTAACGGCGGCGAAGCAGTCGTCGAACCGGACGACGCGGACCAGGCTTCGCTTTTGCCGCGTCCTTGGGCTGGAATAGCGAGAGCACCGGCGGCGCTCCGTCCCATTCTTCGCGTGGCAAGTTCTTGCCCAGCGCGCGCTCAATGGTTTCGAGCGCGGTATGCTCATTGGGCGATACGAACGTAATCGCGTCGCCTTCAGCCTGCGCGCGCGCCGTGCGGCCGATTCTGTGTATGTAATCTTCCGCGGTTGGCGGAATATCGTAGTTGATCACATGGGTGATGCCCTCGATATCCAGACCGCGCGCGGCAACATCCGTTGCGACGAGAATTGAGTATTTTCCCTTGCGGAATCCGTCGAGCGCCTGCTCGCGCAATTTTTGCGAGCGATCCCCATGGATGCAGGCGACGTTGAACCCGCGCTTGTGCAGCATCGTGCTCACCCGCTCGGTGCGGTCTTTGGTGCGCAGAAATATTACCGCCGAGGTAATCTTCTGCTCTTCGAATATTTTGACGAGCAACCGGCCTTTATCTTCGGGTGTGACGGGATAAATGATCTGACGAACGCTGTCAACCGGTCGCGCGATTGGCCCTACGCTGATGCGTTCGGGGTCGTGCATCATTTCGGAGGTGAGCCGGGCAATTTCGTCGGGGAAAGTCGCGCTGAACATCAACGTTTGCCGATCACGGGGAAGCTGGCGAAGAATGCGGCGAATGTCCGGAAGGAAACCCATGTCGAGCATGCGGTCCGCCTCGTCCAGCACGAGTATGTTCAATTGCGGGAACGCAACATTGCCCCGCCCCATATGATCAAGCAATCGCCCGGGCGTAGCAACGACAATTTCACGGCCACGGCGCAGGTCTTGGGTTTGCTTATCCATTCCCACGCCGCCGTAGATTGCGGCGCTATGCATGTGCAGCGGTTTGGCAAGCGCATTGATTACACGTTCCACTTGCACGGCGAGTTCGCGCGTAGGCGTAAGCACCAACATCTGATTGCGCGCTATTTGCTGCGCTGCAAGCCGCGTCAGCGATGGCAGGGAAAAGCCAAGTGTTTTTCCCGTGCCGGTTTGCGCTACCGCTATTACGTCGCGGCCGCTCAGCGCAATCGGTATTGCCTGCGCCTGGACCGGCGTTGGCGTTACGATATTCTGTTCATGCAGGACCCGCAGGCAGCGCGGGTCGAGACCAAAGTCGTCAAATGTCATGCTTGAGAATCACTATCCTGGCTAAATTGTCCTGATTGACAAGGGATAATCATAGCAGATTCCGTGTTTCGTTACGCGTCCCCACTTTCGATGATGGCATGGGTCAATCTATCGATTTCGTCAAAGGTCATTCCGCGAGCGCGCTGAATGCGGTCAAACCGCTTTTGGAACTGCCCCACCGCGAAATCCGTAAAATCCGAGGCCGTGAGGCCGAATGGAATTGGATCGTAGGCTGCGAGGGTCTCATCGACGATTCCAAGTGCAGGAACAAGCAGTTCGTTCATGGTGACTTCGACAATGTCCCAAAGTCCGGGGTCTTCGGCCATCAAACGGGACAGAAGATACACCCCGTAAGCGATATGCCGGGCTTCGTCCTGCTTCGTGTGGCTCACGCCATCGCGCTGTGCAGGGAGGATTCCGAACTTGTCGCAGACGGTGAAGTAGGCGTGATATCCGGTTTCCGCGAGCACCCCTTCGATGATCATGTTATAGGTCGCCGAGGCTTTCGCAACTGCTGCCGGCGAACTATCACTGGTAAGCGCGTTCATGGTCTGCGGGAGCACTTCGTAGAACAGGTAGCGATAGTTGGGGCCGTGAAAGTGGCTTAAATCGCCGGTTACACCGGCAACTTCAGAGAGAAATCGCTGAAAAAAATCGACGTGCTTCGCTTCTTCCCACAAGAACGACGTCAGATAGATCTCGTCTTCGAGGCGTCCATCGCGCGCGACCGCGCCAATCAGCGGAAGCAAATCGAGCGTTACCGCTTCCTCTCCTGCCTGGAAGACTGATGTTAGGTGCACGAGCAGGGTTCGTTCTTCTTCTTTCAGAGTTGCCCAGTCCGCGCGGTCCTGTGTGAAATCAAAATCACTCGGATTCCAAATCCCGATTCGCTTTGCCTTCTCGAATAATTTCATGGGCGCAAGTTCGCGATTGAGGCCGCGCGTTGTCGATGCGAAGGAAGAATGCGTCATCGGTGTCCCCTACTTTTGCCTTACCCAAACAGAAAACAGAAGCACGTTATAAACCAACACGCATCCGACAATCGAACGGAGCGAATGCCCGGAACTTTCGCCGGCTCGGGTTAGCTCGCCCTCCGCCCAAGGGCGCGAGGCGAGGCGACACGCTATTTAATTGATTATTTTACTATTCTTAATACGAACAAACCCAGCAAGTCATTTATTTGCAATCGATTACAACAAAAAATCGTCAAATACGCTGTTTCTTCAAGATCGAACAAAAAAAGCGCCTTGGGCACCTGAAATCCATAAAAAGTGGAAGACAACGCCCCCTTGATGTGCTATGCTGACAGTTGCCTTTTCGGAGGCTTTTGAACAGTTTAAGCTCACGGGGCAGGCGGCCTGCCGCATCTTGTCCTCGCGAAACGTTGTTGAGAAGGGCGTTCATCCAGCGGTGCTTTGCCATTCCACCGATTGGGTGTGGTGCAGCGTCATTCTTCCCGGAAACGGACAACAACGCGACGTGAACGATCGGATACTCAGTGCGGGTGACCGAACTGCCGTCTTTTACGCCTCCTACGCGTTTCCTCCTTTCGGAGACGGTTATTGGCAGGTTGCCGCCCCGGTGCTTATTCTCACCCTCGTCGCGTGCCCCTATTTCAATACTTCCGCGATTGCGTCGCACAAGGCGTTCATATTGCCTGGGGTCATCCCCGCGACGTTGATGCGGCCAGAACCCACGATATAGATGCCGTATTTTTCTTTCAGAGTGTCCACGTGCGTTTTCGTCAGGCCGGAGAAGGAGAACATTCCTTTCTGCGTGATGAGGAAGGAGAAGTCCTGCGCTACACCTTTCGCCTTGAGCGTGTCCACGAATGTCTTGCGCATGCTGGCGATGCGATCGCGCATGCTCTTCAATTCGGCGTCCCATTCGGCCCGGAGCGCGGGGTCGTTGAGAATCGTCGTGACGATGCTGGAGCCGTGCGCCGGCGGATTGGAGTAATTGGTGCGGATCGTGCGCTTGAGATGGCTCAATGCTTTCTGCGCGCTGGATTCGGAATCGGCCACGAGGGTCAAGGCGCCGACGCGTTCGTTATAGAGCCCGAAGTTCTTGGAGAACGACGAGCAAATGTAGACCTCACGTCCCGCCGTGAGGAATTGTGCGAGACCACGCGCGTCTTCACGCACGCCGTCGGCGAGGCCCTGATAGGCGAAGTCGAACAGCGGGACCCAACCCTGCGCGGCGGAGACTTGTGCAATGGCTTTCCATTCGTCTAGCGTCGGGTCCATACCCGTTGGGTTGTGGCAGCACCCGTGCAGCACGACGAAATCACCCGCTGGAATTTTCTTGAGTGCATCGAGCATGGGCGCGAAATCCAGCTTTTTGCCCGCTGCGTCGTAGTACGGATACGTGGCGACTTTCAGACCGGCGGCCTGAAAGATGCTCGGGTGGTTTGGCCACGTCGGATCGCTGAGCCATACCGTCGCACCTGGCGCCAAGAAGGATATGAAGTCGCCCGATACGCGTAGTCCGCCGGTGCCCCCGGGCGTATGTGCAGTGACGCTTCGCTTGGAGGTCAGAATCTCGTGACCGCTTCCAAACAACAATTCCTGCACTGCGGTGCAATATTCGGCCGTCCCGCTATTGGGATTGACATAGTTCTTGGTGCTCTCCGTCGCGAGGATGCGTTCTTCCGCCTTCTTGACCGAGTTAAGCACGGGGGTTTTTCCGGACTCGTCGCAGTAGACCCCGATGCTGAGGTTAATCTTGTTCGGGTTGGGGTCTTTTTTGAATGCCTCTCCGATTCCAAGAATTGGGTCCGGGGGCGCCATATCGAGTCGCTCAAACATGGTATCAATTGCTCCGTAAGGGGTTCGTTGTAAGCGCGGGATTATAGTCGCGCCGGGTGCGCGCTTCCACCGCGCCGGTATCCGGGATTTGCCGGAGAATTCCGGCGTCAGTCGAACCGAAAATGCACGAATACGCGGCCAAAGTTTGTCGAATCTTTTTCCACGCGATGGTATTGCGATTTAATGTGGGACTGTTGAAGAAAACGAAGGACCCGCTTCTTGAGCTGGCCGGACCCTTTGCCGGGAATGATTTCGACGGTGCGAATGCGTTTTCGCACGGCATCTTCGATCACGCGCTCCAGTTCCCGTTCGATGCTTTGGCTCTTGTTGAAGATATCGTGCAAGTCCAGCGTAAGCTTTGCCATGAGGGTGCCTTCTGAGTTCGAGTAGGGCGGTTACGCGATGTAACGATACCACACGGGAAGTGGCCCGCGGGAGGGCCGATGCGCATGCGTGGATTTTGGAGGCGCTGAAAGTTTATCGTTATGGGCACAGGGGAATTCTTGGGTCTGGCTGCAGTTCAACCTCGTTGGAGGATCTTTCCGTGAAACGCACACTCTCGTTAGCGCTGTATCTTGCGATTTCGGTCGCGCTGCTGCCATTGCAACTCGCGCAAGCGCACCCCGGTCATCATCACCACGACAAAGCAACCGGCGCAAAGCATTCGCATACGCATTCTCACGATGCCGACGCTGCAGAAAACAACGCTGATGGCACGCTTACGCTGGCACAGGCAGATGCGACAGCAACAGCACCGGCATCGGTCCCGGGCGTAACCGGTCAAGGCGACTATAAATTCAAGCTGTTGTACAAGGGCGATCACCTTCCGGCAGAGGCGGTGGCGGTATTGACGAAGGCGCACGGCGGATTCGCCGTGGATCGCCGCGAGGGCAAGGGCGAGATTTATTTTGCGTTGCCGGGCGCGGGCATCATCGAGATCAGCGCCGACCTCGCAAAGACGCGAATGATCCCAACCCCCGCGACAATGAAAGACACGAACCTGCACAACGCGGGTATCTGGTACAACAAAGATGCGGCCTACCTCGTTTTCCCGGGTAATGATGTCGGGAAAGTGTTTACCACAACGATAGACGGAACGCTGGTGAATACGCTGGATGCGCCAACGGCGGATTTCGATTTCGATGAGCCTGTGGTGAACAAGTATTTTGATGAAGGCGGAAAGTTTGTACCGACGGACGTTGCCAAGCTGGGCGGGCGTTATTACATCACCACCGGCTACTCGCCGCTGGATTATGTGCTGACCGCGAATGTCGCGCGGGCAAACCCGGAGAAAGTTGCCTGGAGTGACCTTGCTTTCGGTGGCAAAGGAACGAATCCGGGGCAGTTTGGCACCGGCCATGGCGTTACCATCAGCCCGGACGGCAAGCATGTGACCATTGCAGACCGCCCAAACGCGGAGATCGATCGCTTCACGCGCTTCGGGCATTACCGCGATACGGTGAAACTGCCTGAGGGATCGCTCGCGTGTGATATCGACTATATGGACGAACTCGCCATCGTGGGTTGCCTGAATGGTCCGGCGAAGGACAAGGGCGCGCCGATTTATATCCTCAAGGGCGATGCCATCGTCTCGACGTTGATGCCGAAGGAAGATCTCGGTCTGCCCAACTTCACGCACATTCACAATGCAACGTTCACGAAAGTCGGCGACAAAATTTACGTGATCGCGCAGGCATGGAACCCCGGCGACTTCGCCATCCTGGAACAGGTGAAGTGATTCAAGATCTTGCGTGAGCTGCACACACAGGGGACGCGCGGTCCGGGGGAGTCTTTTTAACGTCCGACTTGTACCAGTTCGGGCCTCAGAAGGCCCTATTGCTCGCGTGTAAACACTTTCGTGTTGGTCTGAATTCGTATCCTTTGTTGCTTGGAAGCTGCCTCTAATCGGCAAGTACGCGTTTCACGCTTGCAAAGCATGGAAGTTCTAGGTATAC
The DNA here is from genome assembly GCA_937928585.1 of uncultured bacterium. Taxonomy (GTDB): domain Bacteria; phylum Hydrogenedentota; class Hydrogenedentia; order Hydrogenedentales; family SLHB01; genus JABWCD01. The sequence continues at coordinate 10,826 of CALEZK010000043.1, forward strand.
TCCGTTTTGCCATTCGGAGTGCCCGACATGAATCTATCCAAAGAACTTATCGGTGCGTCCACTCAGTTGCTCGTGTTGTCTGTTCTGGCGCGCGACGCCAGCTACGGCTACGAAATCATTCGACGGATAAATGCCGAATCCGGCGGCATATTCACCTGGCAAGAAGGCACTGTCTATCCAATTCTCCATAAACTTGAGTTAGACGAGAAAGTGCGTGCGCAATGGCAAGAAGCCGACACGGGGCGTCGTCGCAAGTATTACTACATTACCGCGAAAGGCCGTAAGGCGCTGGAAGCAGGCACAAAGGAATGGAGCTCGCTGCATGGTTTGCTGACTAGAATGGCTGGCGCAAGTTATGAATAGACCACCACTCTTGCCAGAAACGCGTGCGCAGATTCAGGCCGTGTGCGAAGAAATTGCGTCAGGTCAATTATCGAACGAGGAGGTAAGACTAGAACTTGCTGATCATATCGAAGACAAAGTACTCGCGTACCTCGATGGCACCGAATCTTTGTCTGAGCAGGATGCGGTAGTGCTGGCTCGTGCCCATTTCGGGAAATCTGCGATGGTTAAGTCCATGCTCGAGCGCGTGCATCCTTTCCGAATGACAGCCGAGCGGACGCGACGGCTCATGACTGTTGCTACAACGCAAATAGCCATGGATTGTGCCGTTTTCACAGTAGCTGTCGACGTCTTTGACTTTCTAGGCCCCTCTTTTCCGTTTCTTGCTCAAGGCCTGAGTGTTGCCTTGCTGGTGCTTGCTTTACGTTACACGCAGCGCTGGGAAGCAAGTGGACGGATGGCTTGGTCCCAATCTCTTTCACCTAAAGCATTCGCGTGGTTTATGTTTTCCGCGTTGCTATTGGGATCATTGACGCCCAACTTTTTTCTTGTACCGACAATTTCTGGGCCGAAAACGTTCATCCTGCTGGCAGTCCAAACGTGTGTGTTGCCAGTCCTGACG
>CALEZK010000044.1 GCA_937928585.1 uncultured bacterium
GATTGACGCGCCATACCTTTAAGCTGGAACATCCGCCGGTCGGTTGACCAACGTAGGTGCATCTGCAATACTCCGGACGGGGCGAGGCGAACGCAAACCGGCAATCCCGCAACCCAAGAGGACAAACCCCTATGGGATTGTATTCCCGTCTGTTGATGCTCTGCCTCGGTACACTTACCGCGTTTGGACTCGCCCCGGACTTTCAGGGTAGTTCGTTGCATGAATTTTCCAATTCCGAAGCGGTTGCGATTCCGTCGGACCAAGTTAGCGTCCGAACGTCGACCATTCTGGTGTCCGGCGCCGGAAACTTCCTCTTGGACGTCGATGTAGTCACCACTATTCAACACACTTTCTGCGCTGACCTGGACATCACGATTCAGTCCCCGCGCGGCACCATCGTGACACTGACCACGGACAACGGCGGCGCCGCTGACGATGTATTCAATGGGACGCTTTGGGACGACAGCGCGAATCCATCCGGGACCGCTCCTTATGTGTCCAACCCGGGCCTGGTCACGGACCATCCCTTCGCGAATGACGTTACCGCGGAATCCCTGGTTCCGGAAGAAGCATTGGCTGCATTTATTGGCGAAAACCCGAACGGCATTTGGAAACTGACAGTAAGCGACGATACCGCCTCCGATGGCGGCATGCTCTCCGGCTGGTCCGTTCTCGTTACAACCGTCGAGAAACGGATAGCGTTGCCGGAGGCCGTTGTTACGGAAAACACGAATGCACTCGCCATCCCTATCGGCCCGGATACTGTTACCTCGGATCTCCTTGTTGACGGCGCTGGCGCGTTCCTCTTCGACGTTAACGTCCAAACGACCGTGTCGCATCCTTTCCCACAAGATCTGGATATTACGCTAACCTCTCCGTCGGGCACGGTCGTAACGCTGACGACCGACAATGGAAACGGTCATGCAGACGTGTTTAACGGCACTCTGTGGGATGACGACGCGGACCCGCGCAGCGAGCTTCCGTATGTCACAAACGATGGATTGGCAACCGATCGCGCTTACACGCCAAGAGAGGTCGCAACTGCGCTTGTTCCGGAGGAAGCGCTCGGGGCCTTTGTCGGCGAAAACCCGAATGGCAGATGGATACTCAGCATACACGATGACACAGCCCCGGACGGTGGATTGCTGACTGCATGGTCCCTTTCGATTGTCGCAAAGTCGCCCACGCTCCGTGTGGTGAGACCGCTTTTCGGCGAAAACATCGCGGCAGGCTCGCGCATTAAAGTGAAATGGAAGAACGAAGGAAACGTTGGTCCACGAGTTGCCATCCAACTGTGGCGACACGGCGCGCTAGTCTCCACGCTGCGCGCGTCCGCAAATAACGATGGCCACCAGTTTGTACGAATCCCTGTCAATACGCCCGCGGGAGGCGGCTATCGCATTCGCGTCCGCTCCGAGTCGGGTGACACCAGCGCACTGGGCGCGAGGTTCTCCGTCCGGTCCGGATTCTGAACCGCTGGAAGCGTTTTGAGCGCGCACTTGATTCTGCGTTACGCTTGCCGGACCTGGGGGAAATCGACATGAGCAAGGCGTCCGAGGCTTTCGCCATCAGTTGGGACGAGTCGGGAACCATAGCACCACGCCAGAAATCCGAAGGTCCGATTCCGGTTCTCGTTGGCGTAACAGGGCACATCGATCTCGATTTGCGCGGCGACAACGAAAAGAAGCTCCGCCAGTCCGTCGAAAGTATCCTCGCGGAGATTAGATCGTATGCGCCAGACTCCCCCATCCTCATTCTCTCCTCCCTTGCCGAAGGGGCGGACCGATTGGTTGCGGAAATTGGGATTGCCAAGTTCGGCGCGAAGCTATACACGGTCTTGCCCATGCGGCAGGAGCTGTATGAGCAAGATTTTCCGGACTCGGTGGGGCATTTTCGGGAACTTCTCGCCAAGGGTCAGCACATCATCGTTCCCCTTGCAGAAGCAGGGAGCGAATCCGAAATTTCCGAGCACGGCGACGCACGAAACGCGCAGTACGCCGCGGCGGGCTACCATATCGTTCGAATTTCACAGGTACTGATTGCGTTATGGAACGGCGCCGAAGGGGGCGAGGGCGGCACGAGCGACGTCATCGAAAGAACTCTGGAAGGTGACACTACCTCTCAAACGCGGAAAGCGTCTCCTCTGGACGTGTATACGATTCCACCGGTGTACCGAATCGTTACGCCGCGCCTAAAATCGCCCGTAGTTACGGGGACGCCATTCTCACTTGAGGTGCTTCCACTGAAAACACGCGAGGGCGCGATTCGTCGTGACCGATTCCGTCGAATCGCAAGACGCCTCAATCGATTCAATGTGGACTGTCTTCGCCACGAAGAAACGGTGAAACTCGAGGCTCCGAAGGCGTGTGAATACATGCTGCCGCGCCATGAATTGACGAACGTGCCCGACACGATCGCCCGGCTTCGTCGCATTTTCGGGATCGCTGACACGCTTTCCATTCGTTTCCGAAAGAACCAGCGGATCGCGCTATTGTCGCTGTTGTTCTCGAGCGTGCTCGCGGTGATGTGCTTTGAACTGTATTCTCATAATGTAATTCCGAAACCGCTGGTATTCGCCTTCTATCCGATTGCGCTCGGTGTGGCGTTCATCGTCTACAACATTGCCCGGCACCTCGACATTCAGAACAAGTACCTGGATTATCGCGGTCTCGCCGAAGGTATTCGGGTGCAGGCGTTTTGGCGTATTGCCGGTCTCGAACACGAAGTGGCGG
>CALEZK010000045.1 GCA_937928585.1 uncultured bacterium
AGCTCAGAGATTCATGCGAAAGATCTCCAAATGGATTCGCGGAGGTGCCCGGCGCTAGACAACTCGTAGAGGAACTGTGCGCTCGTTCAGATATCAGCGTGGCCTTGGCCACGGGTGGTATGCGGCGAACGGCTCTGTTCAAACTGTCCCAAATCGGAATTGACGGCATGTCCATGCACGGGGCGTTCGCCAATGACGCGATTTCCAGATGCGACATTGCCCGGGTGGCGATAGAAAGAACCGGTGTCACACCGAGTGATGTAGTGTACGTCGGAGACGGCGCCTGGGACGCAGCCACCTCCGCGGCGCTGGGCATGCGATTCATCGGGATATGCCGCGAATACGCGTATGAGCGTCTCGTGGCGGCCGGGGCTACGGTCATTCTGGAACATTTCGCAGACAAGTCCGCTTTCTACAAGGCGATCGAGAGCGCAACGGTCCCGATCCCGCCCGTAGGCGCGCAAGTTTCGAATTCCTTCTAAATACTGCTATTATTGCCGCATCGGGCTCGGAGTCCCTAGGCACTACTAATGTTTCAGGCTTGAGGAAGTAATCCAATGATCCGCACTTTGTCTGTTGTGATGGCCGCGCTGGTTATTTGTTCGTGCAAACCGCAGAAGCCTTGGTCTCCCTATGAGTCGAATTCTTTGATCCCGAATGAAAAACACGTCGACTCGCATGCATCGTCGTTTACTGCGAATGAACAAATGAAGGCGGACATCGGCGATGTCGAAGCACAAGTCTTCATTAATGGCCAGATCTCTCCCGAATCGCTCACCGCAACCGTCAGCGCCCAAGATACTACGGATGCTAGGGACAGACGCCTACGTTCTATAGTGACGGTCATGCCACCCATTCCGGAAAGCATTTGGGCGGAGTTCGAAATCAAGTGCGGTAGAAACTTCGTCGAAAACCCGGCCGTGGTTCGAATCTCCATCATGGTCGACGACAAGCAAGCCGGAGCTTTCTCAACGGTCTTGGGATCAAAGGCCGCGCGCAATGGCGTGCGGGCCCGAATCGACCTCTTGAAGCCATTCGCTGGTCAGGTGCCTGAAACCTTCCTTGTGAAAGCCGTTGGCGATATGTATGTCTTCGAAAAAGGGACCGACGAGAATAAGCTCAATCCCGAAACCGCGACTTCGCCCGAGCATTCACAAGCCCTCCAAGGCACGACCATTCGGGTCAATATCGCAAGCCAAGTGGCGTCGGCGGAAGCTTCGCCAGCCGACCCCGCGCCTGCGCCCGCCGAAGCGACACCGGCTGTTGTCCCTGTTGAAGCGGCACAGCAGCCGCCCGCATCGGAATGAACATTGTCTGTTTCGGGGCGCATCCCGACGACTGCGAATGTTTCGCCGGCGGTACCGCGATCAAATGGGCGCAGCAGGGCCATCACGTAGTATTCGTTTCCATGACGAACGGCGACGCCGGCCATTTCGCCATGGGAGGCGGTCCGCTTGCCGCACGCCGCGCCATGGAAGCGCAGATCTCGGCTGAACGCGGCGGAGTTCAGGCACTTGTACTGGGCTATCACGATGGCGAGCTTGAAGTGACGTTGGAAGCCCGGCGGGAAGTGGTTCGCATCATCCGGCGATATCAGGCTGACCTCGTTCTTACCCATCGCCCGAACGACTACCATCCGGACCATCGGTATGCTTCCATTCTGGTTCAGGATGCCGCGTTCATGGTGACGGTCCCGAATTTCTGCCCCGAGTCACCGCGACTTGAGCGAAACCCAGTGTTCCTGTATATGTCCGATGGATTCACGAAGCCAACGCGGTTTGCACCGGACATTGCAGTCGACGTATCTGACGTAATGGAAACTAAACTTGATATGTTAGATGCGATGGAATCCCAAGTCTACGAATGGCTGCCGTGGCTCGATGGCCAGTTGGCAGACGTCCCTGCTGATTCGAAGGCCAGGCGCAAATGGTTGGCGAAAGCATGGCAACCCTTTTTCAAAAAAAATACGGCATTGGCTGCCCAAGGTCTCAAAAAGTGGTACGGCGCGAATGCGGCCGGAAAAATCAAATTCGGGGAAGGTTTCGAGATCTGTGAATACGGTCACCAGCCTTCCGATGCAGAACTCGCGCGCCTCTTCCCATTCTTCGGCAAAAAGTCGCACGGCTAAGGCAACGGCACCGCTTGCCCCCTGGGTACCGTCAACGAATTGGAATCGCGTCTCAAAACGAACGACGGTGGTCGCCGCTCAATCGAGTCGACCTTCCAATTGTCGATCACTAAATCACCGGGTCCAACCACGACTTCAGTCGGTGTGCCCTCTGACTCATAAATGCGAACAACAACTTTCTCGCCGATGCTACCGGCGAACTCCACGTAACGTGGCGATGGAACGGGCGCGGGCTGCGCGACCGCCTCAACCGTCTCGGGAACCGACGCCTCCGGGGATGCCACAACCGGCCTCGAAGCCGGAGGCGCAACGACAATGGTCTCGCGAATCGAGCCGGGCGCCGACAAATAGCGCTCGGGCAGCGTGACCTCCACTTCATTGACGATTGTGCCGTCGCGCCGTGCCAATGCCAGACGGGCCGAATTCGCTTCGACTCCAAGTTCCGCAAACTGACGAAGATCAAGATAGCCCGTGAAATCCGTTCCCGGATTTATCGACACCGCCTGGCCTTCCGGAATCGGCCCCTGCGCAAGTCGCCAGACAAACGGTGCCGCGGGAGCTTCACGATACGCGCTGGATGCCTTCTCTCGAATGAACAGGCGCATTCCAAAGGTGTGGCGGTCATTCACGGGAGAGACGACGTATTCATCATTGCCCGGAAGCGGAAAGAAGCAGGCAATGCTGCCGTTGCCCTCATTCCGCAACACAAAATTAACCCGGTCGGTCGCTGAATCGTCGATCGCGGCGGTAAAGGAAGCTTCTGCCTTACCCTGCACGCCCAGCAACGCAAGAGCCGCAAGCAATCCCACGCCACCTACAGCTGCCAGCAGCGCCAGCGAGACGGAAACAGCGTGTTTGAGCGTGTCTCCTGGCGGGCTTACACGAAACGCGCCTATGACAATGAGACTCATCGCGCATGCGCAATATAGCAATGCCCCGGGGCGAAACGATGCCGTAAGGTGGAGAAGAGTCGACGGGCCTCCGCCTCGCGCGCCGAGCATGAGCCCAGGGAATGCTCCCGCCGCGAGCATAACTAGCCCCAGTATCAGGAATCCCCAGCCGGTAACCCTGAAGGAGCGGCCGGCCGTAAACAAAAGTCCGGCGAATGGGAGCAGCGCAAATGCCACCCAGGCATTGCGCGCTAAAGCCGCTGGAAGATCAGCTTCAACGGCCAGCCGCGCCAGCTCACCGCCCGATGTCGCAAGTGATGAGGTCACACCGTTCTTGCTCAGCCATGGCAAGAAAACGGATGCGCTGGCTATTAACGCGACTGTTAGGGCAATGATCCAATCGCGAGAACGGCCTGGGTCCTCTGCGCGAATCGCGAGGCCGCTTCCGCCTGCCTCCGCGGCTGCATACTCGGCAAAAGGAAGGTCGATATACCCGCCTAGTTGTTCTGACGTTTGCGCCTCAAGGCGGGCGCGGCCGATTTCCAGTTGTTGATTTAACTCCGCCAGGCGTTGAACAAGCCGGCGATTGGTGTCGTTCGCGTCCAGTGCGGAAAGCTTGCCGGCGGAAACACGCTCAGGAAGGTGGAGCTGCTCTTCTAACGCAGCCGCCCGCTGCGCTTCAAGCGCGTCAACCCGCGCGCGCTCAATACCCAACAAACGTTCAAGCGTACGTTTCGCCTTGACGCGCTCGCGGTCAAAACTCGCGCGCTGCGAATCATGGGCGCGGCGGTCTAGCGATTTATCCGCATACGCTTTTTCGACCTGACGGATCGCCGCTTCGGCCTTCTCCTTGTGGGAGAACGCAAGTCGCAGCGGTAGCTTCGGATCGCTCGGAATTGGCATCTACACGGTTTCCCGGTTCGAGTGTATCACAGCGTACCAAAACGGGCGGATGATTGTTCAGGGCATATTATGCTTTGCGCGCGGTGTGATACGTCAACGCGGCCTTAACAAAATCCCGAAACAAGGGTTGCGGACGTAGCGGCGTGCTCGTAAATTCCGGGTGAAATTGCGATGCACAAAACCAGGGATGGTCTTTAAGCTCGATTATTTCGACGAGTTCGTGGTCCGTCTTTGGGTGCGTCCCGCTCACAACCAACCCCGCGCGCGCTTCTAGCGCATCACGATAACTGTTATTAAACTCGTAGCGATGGCGGTGACGCTCCTCGACAACGTCTTCACCGTATGCCGTGAATGCCTTCGTGCCTGGCTTCAGTTGGCAACGGTACGCGCCAAGTCTCATCGTACCGCCCATGTCGCGTACCCCCCGCTGCTCGGAAAGGAGCGAAATAACGGGATCGGGCGTATCAAGGTCAAACTCGGTCGAATTCGCCTTTGCAAGCCCAAGGCAATTGCGCGCCATCTCAATCACCGCGATCTGCATTCCCAGACATATTCCGAAAAATGGTTTCTTGGAAGTGCGCGCGTAGTTGACGGCGCGAATCTTGCCCTCTATGCCACGCGAGCCAAATCCTGGACCAACGACGATTCCGTCGAACGACGAGAGTCGAGCGTCAGGCAAAGATCCATTCTCAAATGTTTCACTGTCGATCCATTCGAGCTTCACCCTGCAATCGTTCGCGACTCCAGCATGTACAAAAGCCTCATTGATACTCTTGTACGCATCATCGTGATCAATGTATTTGCCGATGGCCGCAATCCGCACTTCCGATTTCGGATGCACGATCTTCTCTACCATGGATTCCCACGCGCCCAACTCAGGGGCGGGGGCTTCTATCCCCAACCGACGTAGAACGGTGTCGTCAAACCCTTGACGGTGAAAGTTCAACGGAATCGCATAAACCGGGCTCACGTCGGCTGCCCCAATGATCGCG
>CALEZK010000046.1 GCA_937928585.1 uncultured bacterium
AGCGATCAATCAGTGAGCCAAGTTCTTCCGAAACGAATGGGGCTATTTCGCGCGTCGGCACGACTTGCTGAGATACGACCTGCTTGACAATCGCAAGCGGGGTTGCGCCATCGTAAAGGGGTCTACCGTAAAGGCATTCGTACAGAACCAGTCCAAGCGAATAAAAATCCCAGTTCGGTTGCGGTTGCTTCCCCTCCCACGCCTCCGGTGGTGCAAAGCGCGGTGTGCCCATAAAGAAACCAGACGTGCTCGTCCTAAAGATCGATGACTCCAGGTGACTCGCATATGCAGTCGCCAAGCCGAAATCGGCCAGTTTGGCCTTGCCTTCGGGACTCAACAGTATATTGTTCGGTTTAATATCGCGATGAATCACGCCCAGATCGTGACATACCAATAACCCATCAAGAACATCCCGCGCTATCTGTACCGCGAGTTGCGGGGTAAAAACCTGGTGTTGCAGCGCCGCGCCGAGCGAAGGACCATCGACGTACTCCATATCGATGAAAAGTCCGCAGTCCAGGGTCTCAAGACTATTGATTCGCACGACATTTGGATGGAGTACACTCGCAACAACCCGTGCTTCCATGCGGAATCGCTCGATAAATACACTGTCGTTGCTCAACGACTGATAAAGATGTTTCAACGCAACACGCCGGGACAGCGTATTGTCCAGCGCCAAATAGACAACACCCATTCCACCGCGGCCGAGCTCGCGCTCGATCGTGTACTTTCCAAGACTACTGCCCGGCTCAATGCCCGTAAACACAACGGCACTCACAAGTCCCGCAACGCTCCCCAGCGGTCGTTCTCCTTCTTAATCTTACACTGAACCGCGTTTTGTTGCCATTTCTTTCTGCGAGGTCGCCTAGATGTCAGGGCGCGCGAGCACATACTTTTTCTTTCAAGCAATTGCCGTAGTAGTCTGGTGGACCCTACTGATTTCAAAGCCGTCCTTCAGAAATTATTTCTTTCCTGCGTCGATTCAACTCTACGTGACAACTACTTTCCACTTGCCGGATATTCTAGTCATAATCGCTTCTTCCATCACCGGCATGCTATCGCTGCAAAACAAGGTTGCTGCAAAAAGCGCTGCGTTGCTCACAACAGGCGCGCTTGCATACGCAAAGTTGATATGTGTGACTTGGATGTTTTCAGACGCAATCTATTTCGCGGCGATTCTGATGTTTGCAGCAACCGCGATGTCTGCCTACTTCGCCCGCGAGCTCGCCGAGTCGGCATGAAAAACGAATTCCGAGAAGCCCGACCCGGAACCCCGCTTCAGCATGCCTTTCAGACCGGACGCCAAATCGTCGTCTTCTGGACGTTCTTCTTGATTGTTGTACCTTTCGCGCTGCAGTACTTGGAGCGCGCACTCGGCGTTCCCACTTTCACGTTCAGTGCGCAACGCCCTATCGGAGCCGTGGGCTTCGCCGTGGCGAGCGCACTTGGACTCTGGAGCGGTATGACGATGGCCATTCACGGCATGGGCACTCCCCTGCCGACACATTGCGCCAGCAAACTCGTCGTCACTGGTCCTTATCGATATGTTCGTAATCCAATGGCCATCGCGGGTCTCGCCCAAGGTGCCTTCGTCGGCGTTACTCTGGGATCGTTCTTCACGCTGCTATACGTGGTTTCCGGGCTCTTTGTTTGGAACTTCTTTGTAAGACCCATCGAAGAGAACGACCACCGACAAAGGATTGGGCAGGATTTCGAAACCTATTGCGACCAAGTCAAATGTTGGATTCCACGATTCCCCGTAAAGCGGTGACTCTTCCTGTTAAGGCGTGGTATTATCTATCTTCCATTTCCGTCAAATTCCGGGAGGTTTTACTAGATTATGGCGAGCGGTTCCTACGACCATAAGGCCATCGAGCCGAAGTGGCAAGCATATTGGGCGAAGCAGAAGACGTTCCGATCCGAAATCGATGCGCTGAAGCCCAAGTACTACATCCTGGATATGTTCCCATACCCCAGTGGCGACGGACTTCATGTAGGCCACCCGCTCGGATATGTCGCAACCGATATCATCGCCCGCGTCAAAAGAATGAAAGGCTTCAACGTTCTCCATCCAATGGGTTGGGATGCGTTTGGGCTCCCCGCAGAACGCCATGCAATGCGAACCGGCGAACATCCCGCAAAAATCACGCAGAAAAACTGCAATACCTTTCGCAAACAACTTCAACTTTTGGGCTTGTCTTACGACTGGGACCGCGAAATCGACACCACCGATTCGAATTATTACAAGTGGACACAGAGGATCTTCCTCGTGCTCTTCGAGCGTGGATTGGCCTACCAAACGGAGGCCCCTGTCAATTGGTGTCCAGCGGTCGGCACTGTCCTCGCCAATGAAGAAGTAAAAGACGGGAAATACGTCGAGACGGGCGATCCGGTGGAGAAGCGGATGATGCGCCAGTGGATGCTGAAGATCACCGCATACGCCGAGCGCCTTATCGCTGACTTGGATGATTTGGATTGGCCCGAAAGCGTCAAAACCATGCAACGCGAATGGATTGGCAAGAGCGAAGGCGCCGACGTCAATTTCGCGGTCGCGGATTCAAACCTTTCTTTCACCGTTTTCACAACGCGCCCGGATACGCTCTTTGGCGCCACCTATTGTGTGCTCGCGCCGGAACACCCCCTGACCTTGCAAATCACCACGCCCAATCAGCGCTCGGAAGTGAATGCCTATATCGATGCTTCCTCAAAACGCAGTGCCCAGGACCGCATGGCCGCGGAACGCGAGAAAACCGGCGTCTTTACCGGCGCGTACGCCATAAATCCGGTTAACGGGAAGAACATCCCAATTTGGACGGCGGATTACGTGCTTGCCGAGTATGGCTATGGCGCAATCATGGCAGTGCCAGCGCACGACACCCGCGACTACGAGTTTGCCCGCAAGTTCGGTTTACCGATAATTGAAGTCGTCAGCGGCGGCGATATCAACAGCGAAGCGTATACCGGTGACGGCAAGCTCGTAAACTCGGGCATTATTGATGGGTTGTCCGTTCCTGAAGCGAAGAAAAAAATCTCGGCATGGCTCGAAGAGCGGGCAGTCGGAAAAGCAACCGTCAATTACCGGCTACGCGACTGGCTGTTTTCGCGCCAACGGTATTGGGGTGAGCCTATTCCGATAGTCTCCCTCGAGGACGGCACGCTGCGTGCCGTGCCCATCAAAGACTTGCCAATCACCTTGCCTGAACTGGACGAGTACAAGCCCACCGCCGATGGACAGCCCCCGCTGGCAAGAGCAAAAGACTGGATGCGAACCACTGATCCGTCAAGCGGCCAGCCCGCGCTCCGAGAAACCAATACAATGCCGCAATGGGCGGGATCGTGTTGGTATTATTTGCGCTTCGTCGATGCCCGTAACAACGACGCGGCATGGTCGCAAGAGGCGGAACAGTATTGGATGCCCGTAGACCTTTATGTCGGCGGCACCGAACACGCGGTCCTGCATCTGCTTTACTCCCGCTTCTGGCACAAAGTGCTGTACGACGCCGGGCATGTTTCGACAAAAGAACCGTTTCTCCGCCTATTTAACCCGGGGAAAATCCAAGCGTATTCGTATCGCGATGATAGCGGGAAGTACTACTATCCCGACCAGGTCGAGAAGCGCGGCGACGCTTGGTTCGTAAAGGACTCCGGGCTTCCTGTCGCTACACAGGTCGAGAAGATGAGTAAATCAAGATACAACGTTGTCAATCCCGACAAAGTTGTAGATGAACAAGGCGCCGATTCTCTTCGACTGTATGAAATGTTCATGGGACCGCTGGACCGCGACAAACCATGGACCGAGGAGGGGCTTCACGGAATTAACCGGTTTATTCGCCGAGTCTGGTCACTTATAGTCGCGGAAGACGGTAACTTGCAGCCGCGAATCGTTGCCAGCGAAAGTGATCCCGCCGTCCTGAAGGCCTTGCACCATGCAATCAAGGCTGTCACTCACGATGTCGACAATTTGCAGTTCAATACTGCCATCTCTCGCATGATGGAATACTTGAACACGGCGACCAAGGCGACGGCGATTTCAAAATCCGACATCGAAAAGTTTGTTCTGATTCTGGCGCCTTTCGCCCCACATGTTTGTGAAGAACTTTGGGAGCGCTTGGGGCACCCGAAATCGATCGCATTTGAGCCATGGCCCGATTTCGACGAAAGCCTGCTTGTTGAGAACACGATCGAGATTCCCGTTCAGGTGAATGGCAAACTGCGCAGCGTCGTAACAGTCGCGGCGAACGCATCTAGAGATGAAGTCCTCGCACTTGCAAAGGCGGACGCCAAAGTCGCCGCGCAACTGGACGGCAAAAGTATCGCGAAGGAAATTTTTGTCCCCGGAAAATTGGCCGGATTCGTCGTGAAGTGATCCCTGGAGTTATGTAGAGCGAATTTCCCCAAAACGCGTCGAACGGACATCGCGCGTTTGACACGCGCAGTTTCCATATGATACCGTTTTGAGGTCCTTAGACAGTTTTTCGCCCTATGCGGGGGCGTAGTTCAGTTGGTTAGAACGCTGCCCTGTCACGGCAGAGGTCGCCGGTTCGAGCCCGGTCGTCCCCGCCATCTAAAAACGATATGCCAACAGGTTCGCGAGAACCTGTTGGCGTTTTTCGTTATTGGGTTTCGCTTGCTGTGCCGGGTACGCCGACAAAGCCCACAACGAACTGGCCGATGCCCCGTGTGGAGCAACTTCTGTATTGCACGGTTGTGGTCCGGCTAGAGGAACTGGTAAAGCGCCAGACCCAAAAGAATCCACCAAAGTAGTAACGTCATCGCTCACATCTCCCTTTAGTTCTGAGTACCGACTCGCGTGCGGAAGATTCCGGCTCCAGCACCGGTCAGTCTCTCGCCCTGTCCAATTGCACTATAGCCAGAGCTGCGCGCGATCAGTATAGGAGACGGGATGAATGAGGTGTAGGAATCTCGACATTCTCGGCCAAGTATCCGAGATAACTCCGCCAAAAGGGGGCACGTTCCAAGGTCTGGATTAGTCCAACCTTGAATTCTTCGGCACTGTGCTCTCGCCCCCTACCGCAATCGACACATACAGCGCGAAAACTGTCAGAAGAAACATTGTTACCGCAGCAAGCGGAAACGTGTCTTGAGGCAGGTAAACGATGGCATTCTCACCAATAATGCCGCCCAGACGACGCGCCACCGCTTCCCATACCGCACCGGGTAGCGCGAACGCACAGATGAATCCTGCCGCGACGACGGCAAGCGAACGCTTTCGCTGGTGAATGAGTCTGACGCAAGCAACCAATAGCACGGGGTACATCAGTACCCCGTCATATATGCGGTGATAGACCAAATGCAGAACCAGGCAGACTAAGGCAAAAAGTAAATACACGTTCATTGAATTCATTACTTGAAGCCGCGCACGCCGAACGGCCAATACAAACGCCGCGACCAATGCTACCGCCACGCAGTAGCGAATCCAGTCAACCCTGAGGAAATCCAATGAAAGAATGGTCTGCCCCGAATGCGCAAAACTGTTTCCGCCTCCCGGTTCCATCCAAGCCCGAAGCACTTGGAGATAAGACGTGTAAAGCTGAATTGCTGAAATTCCAAACAGGCACGGGATAAGTGAAACTACCAGAAACACCACGAACCCGGTCGCGCATACCCAAATCTGCTTTCGGCTTAACAACAGGAGCGCCAGTATGGGTATGTTCGAGTACTTGAAGACCGCGGCAAGTCCAAAAAATGTCCCGCGAGACCAGACCGTTGCGGCAGTAAGCGACAATCCGAAGCATAGCGCCGCCCAGAATGAAATCTGCCCGACGCGAATACACAACGTGAAGAATATCGAGTTCACATACAGAAACACCCCAAGGCACACGAGCAACGTCTGTACATCGGGTGCGCGGAGGCAAAACCGTGAGCACAACCCAGATGCTCGGACAACCAAACCGTAGTAAGTGAGCCCCGCTATGACGTTCAGAATCAGAAATACGACTTCGCCGGTTTCGCTACCCATAGGAACGAATGGCATAAAGAATGGCGTTAGCCCAGGGTACACCAAGGGGGCAATCTCCCACTTTGTCCGGGTAAGATTCTCGCGTTGGAATGGATCCTCTCCTCGATAGACCGCATCCGCCGCATCGACAAAACAGTGGAAGTCCACGTAATGCGGGCTGAGTAAGGCGACGAGTACGATTCTTGCCGCAGCGCCAGCGATGAACAAATATGTTGCCGCGCGGAGAAGCATCGGGTTGAGCATCGCAGATCTCATGTTCACATTATTTACCTTTTTACGCATTCCCATCTACTCTTCCCCGTCGATGGGAACCGAACGTAGAATGGACGGATATATAGAGTTACAGCAAAAAAGAAGACCTCGTCCAGTCGAAGGAATGAATACGGGATGAAGTTTCGTCGTTATATATCGATGAGGAGCGTCGTAGGAGACGTGTGGTAGACTGGGTCATACCCGGACTTTCCGGGGAAAGGATTGATACATGAAGTACACAAAATCTGTGGGCATCACTGCCGCATTATTGGCTTCCGCCACCTTTGCCGGGTGCGCAACTACGCCTGCCCAACAGGGCGCAATGACCGGTGCCATCGTTGGGGCCGGTGCTGGCGCCATTATCGGAAATCAGTCCGACGGCAAGTCCGGCGAAGGCGCTTTGATTGGTGCCGGCCTCGGTGCGTTGACAGGCGCATTAATTGGCGATCATGTAGATGAGCGTCGCCAACGCGGCCAGGTGTCCCAGCCCGCGCAGCGCGGCCAGTACCAGCCGTCGTCAACATCTTCTACGTCTGGACATTGGGAGACCCGCACGGTTCGCACCCAATCCGGGGAGACGTACGAGGAACGGGTGTGGGTTCAGCACTGACAGACAGCAAAACGAACGCAACTTCTAATTCCACCTGCGCTGGATCACGCCTGTGATCTCCCAGCGCAGGTGGCGAGTTATTGGCGGACTGGCCTTGGCGAGTAGCGCCGCCATGATGATCTTCAGCCTCCAAATTGAAGCGCTACGCAACTCGCAACTTTTATTTTGGGCCTATTGGCTCGTATTCTTGGTGTGCTTAATCATTGCGGTCTTCTGCGCGTTCCTAGACCTGCGATATATTCGCATGCAGCAGGCAATCGCCGAACGCGAGCTGTTCCGTGAAACACTCGGAGAAGAATCGTTTCGCAAGGCGTTGCGAGCACGCCAGGAATCCTGTCTCTTATACACATCTGACGCTGCCGACGAAGAG
>CALEZK010000047.1 GCA_937928585.1 uncultured bacterium
TAACCACCATTTCGCATCAAAACCGCGCCAAAACCTGCATTTTAAGCAACAAAAACGTTCTTTTTGGTGTCCCAAATCAACACCACCCAATCAACTTTTTCGGGTTTCTCTCACCCGCCATCAACCAATCTCTTGGACTTACACACCAAAAACCATTTTTCCCACATCTTCCCCACGCCGAAAAGACCCTTCGTTTCGCGAATCCTGCAAAACACACTGCAACAACCCGTGCAAGAAAAGTAGAAACTTACAACCACGGAGTCATCGTCCCCGCGATCAGCAAACATTCACCAATGACGCACGCACTCGCCAAACTCATGCGCAATGTGAATTCCAATATCGAACTAACCGAAAATACACCCGTCACCACATACACGAAGGAGCGCTCACCCGTGATCAAACCTTTGGGCGTACTACTGGTTCTCGGCGTGGTGGCGGCGCTATTGATCTGCGCAATCATCGCGACGTGGCGAGCCCTGCGCTGTTTCCGCCGCGGGAATCGAAACAGGGCCGTGACATTGGGAATCCTGGCGCTTGGAATTTTCGCCATGAGCGCGTGGGCCGTCTACGCCGTATCGCCGAAAGGTGGTCGAACGGTTGCGCAACTGAAACTGCCGGATCACCGCGAGTTCGTCGTACGCCACTATCGCTACGGGTGGCTCGAATATCCGAAGGCACGTTTTTACGCGCGCGACACGAACGGCGCTTGGACGTCGTTCACCCTCATTTCCGAATTGGTGAATCCAAACGCCACTTCGCTCGTGCTGGATGCATCAACACAGCAAGTGCACGTAAACGGCGTCGGATCCTATCTGCTCCAACAAAACGAATTCGTGAACATCGACGGCTCTAGAGGCACAAAACGGCTGCTGCCGCCGGAAACAGTACCGGATGAGGAGAACGTGTACGAAACAAGTTGAGCCTTCTCGTTCCCATAAGTCTGCAACACGCCGCGCATACTTTACAGAAGGTTTTTGGCACGTCGGGCGAGGCCAGTTCTTTTATCGGCGCTTAATTCAGAATTCGATCGTGGTTAGGAAGTAGACGTAGTCCTGATCTTCATGGTCTCGGCCGGTGATGTTACGGAGGCCGTTCTCGTCGAGGAAGTTGGCGGGGTTTGCGATGGCTTCGCCCGTGAACCAATGGGACCAGCCGACCTCGAAGGCGAGGTTTTCAGTATAGGCATAGGTGATCCAAAGCGAGGTTTGCCACCCCAGATCGTCGGCGCCTTGTTCCGTCCAAAACGATAATGCCGGTGCGACGGGGACTTGCCAATCGCCGAAGGATATGGCAACGGGGCTGTCGAAGGTTTCGTTGGTTTCGTAGTAGGCGAGCGTGAACCCGAGTTCTACGCGCTCGCTCGGGTATGCATTCGCGCCGAGGTATGCCTTCCAGAAGTTGGACATACCGGAGCCATCGATGAATGCGTCTTCGCGCCACGAAGAGAAGAGTCGATTGAACGACACGCTCGCTGGCGGACGGTCGAACGGGTTCAGCCATTCCGCGAAGGTAATATCGCGGTTGTCTTCGCCGCCGTAGTATGCGCCGCCAACGAACATGCGCGTGCTCCACGGCATGCGGGTGACCCAGCCCACTTCGAAGTGTCCGGCCCATGCGTCCCATTCGGCGTCGGTGTCGCCGTACAG
>CALEZK010000048.1 GCA_937928585.1 uncultured bacterium
ATCCACACCCGTGCGCCAATACAAGGGCTTCCTCTCACGGTTTCTACAAGAAGCCCGCATCACCGGTCAACTCGAACATCCGTCGATCGTACCCGTCTATGAACTCGGCCACCGGCAGGACGGCACGCTGTATTACACGATGAAGCTCGTGCGCGGGAGGACGCTGCGGGAAGCGATTAACCAGAGCAAGTCGATGCAGGAGCGGCTGGGGTTGTTGGCCCACTTTGTGGACTTGTGCCAGGCCATCGCCTACGCCCACAGCCGCGGCATCATCCACCGCGACATCAAACCCGATAACGTCATGGTCGGCGAGTTCGGGGAGACAGTCGTGCTGGACTGGGGACTGGCCAAGGCAAAGAACACCGACGACGTGCACGCGGACGGACTCGCCGAAACCATCCGCATGCTGCAACTCGGCGACGTAGACAGCGCGCTGAAGACGCAGTACGGCCAGGTGATGGGGACACCGGGGTACATGTCCCCGGAACAGGCGCTGGGCCGGATGGTGGAAGTGGACGAGAAGTCCGACGTATACAGCCTCGGCGCAGTGCTGTACCAGATGCTTGCGGGCAGGCCACCGTTCACGGGCAAGTCCGTGCCGGAGATCTTGCAAAAGGTCGTGGACGACGAGCCAGATGCGCTCGACGCCAACACCGTGCCGCCGGAACTCGCGGCGATCTGCATGAAGGCGATGGCGAAGCGCGCGGACGATCGCTACCCCTCCGCATCCGCCATGGCCGATGAAGTGCGGCGGTTCCAGACAGGCGCCATCGTGCAAGCGTACAGCTATGGCTTCGCGCACCACCTCAAACGCTTCGCAAAGAGACACAAGGCCGTACTCACCACGTCGGCCGCAGCGCTCATCGCCATAATCGCACTTGCGGGATATTCCTACATCAACATACGCCAGGCGCGAGATGTGGCGGAAACGAAGCGCATCGAAGCGGAGCAACAGCGTACCGAGGCCCAGAATGCAAAGGCGGAATCAGACAAGCAAAGGGACGCTGCAGACGAGGCCCGTAAACGCGCGGAACATGCTTCGTATCTCGCCGGAATAAGCGCTGCTAAAGCCAACCTTGACGCTCACAACACCGCATCTGTCCGAAGAAACCTGATGGCAACTCCAGAGCACCTCCGCAATTGGGAATGGGGATACCTGTACAAGTGGATGGACACTTCTCTGTTCACGTTGACGGAAGTATGTAGTGCCGTCTTCAGTCCGAGTGGTCAGCACATACTTACCGCGAATACTGACGACACCGCAAGGGTATGGGATGCCAAGTCTGGACAACTCCTGCTTACGTTATATGGCCATGAGAAAGAACATGTTGATTATTCCTACAGAGTCCCGAATGACGCAGTCTACAGTCCAGACGGAACCAAAATCGCCTTCACCAGCGACAAAGTCGTCAAAGTGTGGGATTCCTCGACCGGGAATGAACTCTTGACATTAGAGAATGATCGGGTAGTCGACCGGGTCAGCTTTAGTCCTGACGGGAGCACGATTCTTACAGTGGATTAAACTATGGAAAGCAGACGGCGGAGAAGAATTGCTCGAATTTGACGATGTGCCGAAATCTATTGACAGCGTTAGCTTTAGTCCGGACAACAAAAACATATTTGCCGTCGGCAACAATGATGGCGATAGTGTTCAAGTTAAGGTCTGGGCAGTATCCACGGGAAAGGAAATCCTGTCAATAGGGCCTGGTGACATCCTGAGCAACGACGCCGCATTTAGTCCTGACGGCACTAGAATTGTTGCAAGCAGCCCCTCGGGCGCCGACACCCTGCGGCGGGGTGAATACGAAGCGGTATACGACGTCTCGACTGGCAAAAGACTCTTACCGCTAGTTGGCGCCGCGACTAATTGGCTCAGAGACGTAGACTTCAGTCCCGATGGTCGCCTGATCGCCGCCGCCGGCTTTCACAAGTCGATTAATACATGGGATGCGCAAACTGGAAAACTGCTTCTGACGCTATCGGGGCACACCGCTTCGGCAACGTGTGTCGCCTTTAGCAATGATTCGAATTACCTGATTTCTGCATCCCTTGATACGACCGCTGTTGTCTGGGACGCACAAACTGGAAACAGACTATCGACGCTATCTGGCCATGTTGACCAAATTAGCAAAGCGGTCTTCAGCCCGGACGACAAGCAGATTCTCACTGTGTCTCGGGGTTACTGCGCAAAGGTTTGGGCCGCGCAGCCGAGTGGCAATGCCACGACGGGTTTGCTCCATGGGCATGGACTATCACTTAGTCCAGACGGAAAGCGCATTTGTGGAAAACAGAATGGGACCGATGCGCCAAGCATTTGGAATACTGCCACGGGCGCTGTAGAGGTAGTGCTTAGTGGTCAAATACAAGAAATCACCGATTCATCATTCAGTCCTGATGGTACACGAATTGTGATTTCTGCGCCGGACAACACGGTGGGAATTTGGGATTCACATACGGGGGAGGAGTTGTTTAGGCTCGCCCACAAGCCCAATGAATTCAGGTTTGCGCAATTCAGCCCGGACGGATCGAAAGTCCTGACGCATTACTGGGGAGACGGGAGGTATCGAACGACAATTTGGGACGCTTTTACGGGAAAAGAACTCTCAGAGACTGGCGAGATCAAGGCCTTCACCAGAGATGGCCAGAAGGCGTTCGTCGTATCTGACGACGAAGCAAAAGTGATTGAATTCAAAACCGGAAAAGAACTTCTCGCTTGGCCGACTACCAAGGACGACGTGCTTCACGCGGCTTTTTATCCTGACGGATCCCGCATTGTCACTGCCTCATGGGGCGTACCACCAACTGCAGTATGGGATACCAATAACGGTACAAAACTGTTTACCCTTCCGGGGCATGCCGATGTAATTGCCAACAAGAATTTAAGCCCGGACGGTTCCAGAATTTGCGGTTGTGTAGATGATTACGTGGCAAAGGTATGGGAAGCATCGAACGGCCGCGAGCTACTCACCCTTGTGGGCCATACGAACGATGTAACGAGCGCGCAGTTCAGTCCGGACGGCATGCGTATATTGACGACATCCGATGATTCGACAATTAGAATATGGGATTCGCGGACTGGGGATGAAATGCTTTCATTACCAGTACTTTACGATGATATAGAAGAATGGGCAGAGTTTAGTTTGGACGGACATCTGATACTTACGGAATCTCTTATGGCCGGAACCAGAATCTGGAGCGCCGCACCATGGCGTCCTGAAGACTGGTCAGACGAAACCATGCGCACGGAATTGGTGCGGCTGGCGTTGCGTAATGCACCGGAGGTTCACGAAACGACGCTCGACCACGCGAAGAACGAAGTCGGGCCCGTACTCGAGGCGTTGGAGACGTTGGCTGGCGCGTTGCCGGCTATGGTGGCGAAGAAAGACGTGCGCGCGGTTGACGGGCAGGGCGTTTACTTCCTGAAGGCACCCTCGACGACGCTTTCGCAACTCCCCATCAAGGACGAAGACCTGATCGTCAGCGTCAATGCGACACCGGTAACGTCCATCGACGCGCTCGCAAAGGCTCTGACCGCGTTCGTTACCGCCACCCTCGACCAGCCAGCGGCACCCCACTCACTCACCCTCGATGTCGTCAACCGCTACGACCGGGACCAGTACACCATCACGGTTCCGGCCGTTTCCCACTCCGGATCGTGACGAAGCAGAGCACTATGTTGCCGGCGTCTTACGTTTATTGCATGAGGAAAGGAAACATGGCCAGGGGATGGAGTCTTACGCCCGCTTGATAAACTCCTCAATGCGGTCCTCAATATGATTGGAATGCGCTCCTAGTGCACAATCATTTGCTTGGCGGAAGGCCTCAGTTCAGCCCATTTCACATATATCGCACAAACGAGTTGCAAAAAAGAGTCGCGGTTCTGCTCAGGAAGTGTGTTGAAAGTGTCGATTAGAGCTTAGCAAGCAGTTTCGGGTGTATGGCTTGTACGCGCGTTCTGCGCAAGAGGCGTAGCGATAGCGTCGGTTTTCGGTGAAGCTTCGATTCCCGCCGCCTCCACCATTCTTCGCCCGACCCAAAGGGAGACGAAGGACGGCCATCCACCAAATCCAGCCGGCTTCGGATGGCAAGCCATCCTGCTTCACGCTCATTTAGTGATCGCTCCAAACTAATCCAATAAGTTGAAATTTTAGTGAAGCGCTCAAAGACGACCTGTGTTTACCCAATCACGTGCGTATCACATCCCAAGAACGTTTGGCGCCGCGACCAGACACTGTAACCACGCTCATCCTGTGAGCAGCAACAATTTCATCCAGTTAGGGATCTTTAGCGAAAGCCGACCATAAATAAAAGGTCGCAAGTTCGAATCCTGCCCCCGCTTTCATTTAATCCGAACGCGTGCCCATGGTTGTGCGTGCCGCGTAAGAAGTCAATCGTGTAGCCACGTGTTGCTGAAGCGGACTGCAAGCCACGGAAACCTTCCATCGCAAACTGCCAGACAGATTGACGCGCTAACCATGAGATTCATATATTTTCAGCCCGGCCGATCAAGCGTAGCAGTCATCCCATGCAAAGAAGGGGGGAAGCAATGTCGGGAAACGACATCGAGTCGCCGCAAAGTCCTGATTCAGACGAACTCCAGCGCCTGGGTTATAAACAGTCCCTTCGGCGCACCATGGGTGCATTCTCCAGTTTTGCGTTGGCGTTTTCGCTCATTTCGATCAACACCGGGATTTTCGCAAACTTTCAGACAGGCATACAGCAGGTCGGCCCTGCCGTGGTGTGGTCATGGCTCATTGTGCTCGCCGGCCAGACGCTGGTAGCCCTTGTCTTGGCGGAACTCGTCACCCAGTATCCCGTCTCTGGATACGGCTATCAGTGGACATCGCGACTTCTGAATCCGCGGTACGGATTCTTTGTCGGTTGGCTTCTGCTGCTCCAATTCCTGACAGGATTCCCCGGCGTCTGCGCAACCCTCGCCGATTACGTTCGAATTCTCTGGGATCCGCCGTTCTCGAATCCCGTCTTGACCGTGGTCGTAATAGCCACCGTTACGGCCATTCACTTGCTGGGCATTAAAGTCGCCTCGTGGGTTAACGACGTTGGCGTCATAGGCGAAATCGCGGGGGCGACAATTCTCGCGACTATCTTCCTTGTGTTTTTTGCCCCAGCTTCACCGCATGGCCTCGCGATACTTGCGGACACAACCAACTATCACACAAATATGCCCGCGAACCTCTCTGGGTTCGCGCTCTCCTTGCTCATGGGC